>CAYZWN010000191.1:8381-8590 GCA_964482185.1 uncultured Roseivirgaceae bacterium | reverse complement strand
TGAGCAATGGGCCGTAGTACTCGCGCAGTGCGCCATAGCCGTACTTATAGCCTTTCTTTTTACGATCCTTTTTAAAGGCGTCGCCGTACGTGTAGTCGGCGCCGTCTTTGTCGATGACAACGTAGCTGCAGCCAAGGTTTTGCATACCTTTAAGCAAGTGGTCGAGGGCTTTTTGTTCAAGTTTGCTTGACATGGTTATTTCCTTTCTG
>CAYZWN010000191.1:5775-8371 GCA_964482185.1 uncultured Roseivirgaceae bacterium | reverse complement strand
CCACGAGTGGATTTTGGGGGTGCTTGACGCGGTAGCGCCAGAGGTAGCGGACGATGTGGCCGACGCAGATGGCCTCAAAAGCAGGCAACCCTTGGGTCGCTGCCTTGATGGCCTCGATGCATTCCACGTTGCCGCCTGTGTAGTGGTCGGGGCGATTGACGAGCTTGTCGGTAAGGTGGTCGTCTACCGGAGCTTGGTCAATCAATTGCGCAAGGCTGTGGCCGGTGATGGTCATTTGTAGACACTCTCTACATCGGCGAACTCATCGTTTTTTCCAACTCGGATTTCAAAGACGAGGTCGTCGTTTTTTGAGTCCTCGTCTGGTTCATCCTCTTCATCATCGCCGAGCGGGTCGGAGTCCACTTGGGAAAGTAAGTCAGCCAGGTTTTTGTCTCCCACACGTTCGATTTCATTGGTTGCTTCCTTTAAATGTTTAACGGCGGACCACAATGCGAACTCCATTGAATTCTGGTCGGAATCCACGCGATGACCAATGTTGTCCATCATCAAATCCAAAATGCCCAGGGCATGTCGAACGTTGGTGTCGATTTTGTCAATGTCGGGATACGAAGGCATAAAAGGTTCTCCTTAGTTTGCGAAAAAAATTGTGGATGGGGTTGTTGCGACGTGCGCCTGTGGCAACGACAACCCGTAACCAGTCGTTGCCGTCGTACGCTTTGCCCGTCTCTGCAAGCATGCGTTCCTGCAGGAACTGGACCTTTTGAAGGGCCATGTCGCGTTGGGCTTGGTACCGTTTGGCAACCGCTTTCCAGTAGTGGATGTTGGACGTGTGGCCGGCCTCAGACATTTTCATTGGCTCTCTCCTGTTGAAGACGCTCAAGGTTTTTTTGATACTCTTCCAAGCCACGGCTGAAGGCCTTTGCATAAAGGTCAAGTAAGGCGTCCTTTAGCACAATGTTGTCAAATGTAAACGTGCCTTTATCCTCATCAAAGGTGCCAAGGCTAAGGACTTCTTCACGGGTTTTGGTGATGTGACTCATTTGCTTTCTCCTAGTATTAGTATTTCGTCTTCCAGAGAGATTCTGTCCGACTCGTTGATGTATCTTAAAAGGTTCTGCTTTCGTCCTGACCCGTGGGCCGTGGTCACTGTCACGCGTTGGATGTCCACTTGCTCAGGCAGCCCAAACTCGGGCGGATCGATCTCGTAGTCGATGTCAACTTCAAGCTGGATGTACGTTGTGTGTACAGGCATTGGGTTCCTTTCTTCTTTCTGGGAAAACGTAGTCATACTCTGTTTCGATCAAACGACCCAAGGTTCGGGTCATCGAGTCGTTGTTGTGGTCTGCGATTTCACGTAGTTTGGCCATGTTGTCGTAGCGAATCTGGGACGTAAACCAAGGCGTGTCGCGTTTACTCGGGGACTTTCGTTTTTCAGTCATGCAATTCTCCTTTCTTGAGTATCTTACGGTATCACACAATCTACGGGTAGTGCAAGTGCAGGCAAAAAAAACCCGTCGAAGTGACGGGTTAATCCCTGTGACGGGAGGAGGATACACCAAGCTTTGATTATACAGCCTCGCCCCAGCTTGGTCCAATCTCAACGTCCACCTTGCTTGGGACTTCCAGCTCAACGGCGTTCTTCATGATCTCGGCGGCTTCGAGTGCTTCTTCCTTGGAGTAGACTGAAAGGGCAATCTCGTCATGCACTTGCAACAGGAGATCAAAGCCTGCCTTATGAAGCGCCACCATCGCAGCCTTTGTCTGGTCAGCGGCCGAGCCTTGGATCAATCGGTTCAAGCCTTTGTAAGTAAATGCTCGCTTAACGGATCGACCGTATTCCATAACGGCCTGCTCATACGGCAGGGCCTTGTTTACGCCCCACTGCGTGGGTTCCCAGAGGGGGAAGCGGCACTTCCTGCCCAAGAGCGTTCTGATTGATCCACCGGATCCGGGGTGCTCGATTCGTTTCATAACGGCATTCACCATACCCTTTAGAAAAGGTACTTTTGTGTGGAAAGTTTGAATTAGTTCTCCAGCCTCATCTACCGGTAGATCAAGCTGTTGAGCAATCTTCGCTTTTCCGGCGGAATATAAGATGGATAAACCCACCTGTTTTGCAGTTTTTCTTGGGATGCCTGCCATGTCGGCCACCATTTGGTGGAAGTCTGTGTCCGGGTTATCCCTGTAAGCAGAAGCCATTTTTTCCGCTCCGGGTAGGTCTAACAAAGCTGCGTAATGCACCAGCAGTCTCGGCTCTTGGCTAGAGAAGTCGCATGCAGCCCATTGCTGCCCTTCTTCAGGTAGAAAGAGACTTCTCACAAGAGGCCCGATGATCTCGTGCCGTGCTGGCACCTGCTGGAGATTTGGAGAATTCATAGCGAGCCTGCCTGTAACGGTGCCTCCCCCATCTGAACGTAACTGGTTGATGTGTGGGTGGATACGCCCATCGCCCCGTGCGTGATCCAAGTAGGGCCCCAGGAACGTGCCGGCGGTCTTGTTGAACTCCCTAGATTCAGCGATGAGCTTGCTCATAGGGTGGTCGTGTGTTTCTAAAAAGCTACGCGTAAAGCTGGGCGCGCCCTTTTCTGTTTTTGGGTATTCAATTTTAAGTTTGTCAAAAGCTCGTGCAATGCTT
>CAYZWN010000191.1:0-5765 GCA_964482185.1 uncultured Roseivirgaceae bacterium | reverse complement strand
CCAGATGTCCACCTTCTCGCCGGATATCTTTTTGATATCTTTCTGTAGCTTTTCTTCACGTTCCTGCATTTCTGCAATCCGCTTTTGAGCCATATGTGAATCAAAACGGATGCCTTTGAGCGTTATATTGACCAAAATCGGCAGCATCTCTGTTTCGAGGTCAAAGATGGATTCCACCTCTTCCTTGCGCAGGACCGTCTTGAAGTGCTGCCAAAGTTTGAGCGTAAGGGCAGCGTCCTGCTCGGCGTACTCGCCTACGAACATCGCGGGAAGCTTCCAAAGTTCTTTTTTGGCGTGAACGTTAAAGTCGCCGGCCGCCTCTTTCAGGCCCTGCTCAGACTTGGTTTCTTTGAGATAGTCAAAGCCCAGTGCGTTCAAAGAAAAAGAGAAGCGGTTCTCGTCAATTAAAGGCGCGGCCAGCATGGTGTCAATGATCCGGCCATTAACCTTGAACCCTGAGGAAAGAAGCCAGCCAAGGTCATAAGCGGCGTTATGCATGACCTTAGCGTTGGGCAGTTCCAAGGTCCGTCGTACAAAGTTCTCGACTAAGCGTTTGTCAATGTTGCCGCCGCCTTCGTGAGCCACGGGAAAATAGCCACGCCAGCCGTCGACTGCGAATGCGTAGCCAACAATGTAACCGTCTTTGCGAGCCCACCCAGGCCCCATGGATTCCATATGGGGATCACACGTCTCCAGGTCGATTGCAATTTCGTCAGCAGAAGAAAGATCGGGAAAGTCATAGGGCGGCACCCATTCGGTTGTTCTTGGAAATAATGGAATAGTCAAATCCTGAATCCTTTGTTGTTGTTCTCAGGTCGTATGAGATGGAGCTCTTTCTTGGCGCGTGTCAATCCAACGTAAAGCAATCGGTTCATGTCATCAGGGTTCTTGTCGTATTCGTCCATGAATCGTGCAGAGAGGTCCAAACGAAACAGAACCTTCTCCGCTTCCCCGCCTTTAACGGCGTGGATCGTGGAGAGCCTCACGGGGGCTTTGCCTGCTAGTTTAACGCCCCTACGTAACAAAGCGATGATGTAATTGCGCTTGTCTTCTGCGACTTTTGTCAAGGCCTCATGCCAGATAATGTCTGTTAAAAGGCCGTGATGCTTTTGCAATTTGTCAAGCGTGAACAGTTCTTCCCGGTCGGCGGTGTTTAAAGATTTAAAACCCCGCTTAATATACTCAGAACCAAGATGCTTATAGACCTGGGAGACCACGTTGAAAGGGACCTCTTGGCCCTTTCGCAACGTTTCCCAGCCTAAGACGGCCGTCATCACGGCTTCTGCAACGCTTCTGTTGCCGTTACGCTCAAACAAAATCCCTTCTGACAACAACCAAGAATGCATGGGGTTCAGGAAGTAGTTTGTTGCGGCGATCACAAGCCAGTCGTTGCCATCTTGTATGTTCACCTGATCAAAGCGGTCGTAGACAAAGATGTTGCCTTCGTCACCGTCTTTCGGGCTCCAAACCTTGGGCTGCCGTTGGCGTATCCGATTGGATACCGCGTCTGCTGCTTGGTGGATTTTTGATGGGACACGGTAGCTTTTATCCAAAACAATTGTCTCGCCGGGTAACGCAAGAAAGGTATCAACATCGGCCCCGGCCCAACGATAAATGCAGTTGTGGGTAAGTATTCCGTCTGCAAAATAATTGTGGTGTTTTTCAACGTCAAGGGAGTAAACGGTCTGTTTTACTTTTTCTTTTCGCAAAGAGAAAGAAGACCACTCCACTTTTTTACCTGCCGTTTTTTCCGCCAAGAGCATCAAGTCAGGAAGCAAGTTGATGGCATGTGTGCTAAATATCTGAGACCCACCACGGCGCTGTTGTATTTCTTTACGTGAATAAATAGGGTAGTTAAAAGAGATCCCCAAATCTTGCAAGAGTTTTATAGCTGAATTTTTTGTTGGCAAAGAGGAAAAAAGCTTGTCAATACTCTTTTGCGTAAAAATAGCGTCGACTGTGCTTTGCACAAAAACTGTTTGTGGTATTCCATACCCGTAGGAGTACAGGTTTTCCAAATAACAGCTCTCTTCGTGATCCTGGGTGATTGCTAAAAACCACATGCTGTCTGCTTTTTCTAAATGCGCACGAACCCACGCATGAATACACCCATCAGCCCTGAAGAGCTGACATTGACCAATCCTGAAATCTTCCCCCTTCTGCATTAAATACACTACTCGGTACCAGCTTTTTTCATCCGCAGGCAAAGACTTCCAACGAACAATGCAGTGATGACCTTCTGTATACGAAGAGGTTAGGCTCTGGCTGTGTGTGGTGACCGTAATTAAATCCCCCGAATACATTCGGGATGCTTTAGTAAAACCGTAACCCACTTTAAGACCAACAGCGTAAGACCCGTTTTTGTCATAGCAAACAAGCTTGTGTATTTCTGGGTCCAGATCCTGTATCTCTACCTCGCCTGACGAGGTAAGAACTTTCGTTCCAACTGGCTGACATTGGTCATCATCACCTGCAATGTACACGGTAGCGCTCCTTTCAATCAAGGCTTTGACAAGTAGCCATTGTAGCCTAGAAAGGTCTTGCGCTTCATCAATAATCATCATTTCCAGCTTTGGAAGGCGATCAGGTTCAACAAGAATTCGCTCTAGCAGATCGGTGAAGTCCAGCAGCAGGCGTGTCTGCTTGTATTGCCGGTACGTGCGCTCGACAAACTCAAAGTGAAACCACTCAATTTGCAGGCTGCTGCGGTTGTAGTGTGTGCGCAGGTCATCGCCTCGAATACGGGCAAGGTTGATTTCGTTCAAAATGGTGTTGTCTATTTTGACAAAGCCCTCCTCTTCGCCTGTCTCTTCCACCTTGATGTCCAGGTTGGCAATCTTGGCAAACTCACGGAAGTTCTCTGGCGCCATCATGTCCTTGGAACTTGTGCCAAGGGCCCGGTACGCAAGCGAGTGCAGAGTGCGGAAGTAAGGGAAGTCTGTCTTCTCGTTTAGGTGTGGGAACTTCACAATTGCCCGTTCCTTGGCCTCGGTGCTTGCTTTTCGAGTGAAGGCCAAATAGCCGATGTCACAGGGCAATACACCACGATCAAGCTCGCGCTCAACGGTGTTTAACAAGTAGGTTGTTTTGCCTGTTCCGGGAGGGCCGAAGACCTTAACAACAGCCATTAAAACGGACTCACTTTGCTCTGCTCTGGCGTCTCAAACGGTGCGTCTTGGCGTTCAAACTTTGGAACGCGCCAGCATCGTGTTTGCCTGCCTTTGAGATAAAGCGTGATTGGCTCGCCGCCAAGATCACGAACACGTTGCGCCATACGCCCTGGGGCCATGCCCAAGAAGTTGTTGCGCTTTAAGTGTGTTTCGAGGTCCTTGAACCGGAAATAGGTCTTCGCCTCAACGTCATCCGTAAAAGGTCGGCCCATGAGAATCTCATCACGGTCCATGGCTTGTTGCAGGTGGGTCGTGAACTCTTCCAACAGGTCGTTGAAGCGGCCGGTGATGCTGGTGTCCTCTGGTGCCTCTTGGATCTGTTCGGATTCCACCATCTCACGAAGCAATGCATTGAGCGCGGTCTCCCAGTCCTGTTTGCGCAGGGTGGGTGGCAAAAGGTTGATCTTCTCGACGCAGGCCTTTTGGAAAAGGTTTTGGTTGTAAAGGCTGTCGGTGTCGAGCTCCATGCGCTTGCCGTTCACGTCGATAAACCAGATCGGTGGTTCGCTTGCGTACTTGGACAGTGATGCAAGAGAAGGTGAGTCTGGTCCGCTGGCCCCGATCCCGTGTTTGCGAGTCCTGCACAGACTGCTGTTACAAAAGCTGTTGATCGGTGCGTCTTTGCACTTGTACAAGTAATCTTTTTTGGTGAGCTGTTTGACGATGATCTGCAGCTCTTGCAACCCTAAGGGTGGATGGAAGTACTTGTTGTTGTACTCCATCAACTTTGTGTCCCAGTCGTGCGGGTGGGCCTTCTTCAAGTAGATACCAATGTTAAAGAGGCCGTTGTTCCGTGTGCCTTCAGGAAAGCCTTGTGTGCAGAGAGCCTGCAGGCAAGGTGGACCGTTGGGTGCTGGATGATCGGCCTCTTTGGGTGGGTTGATTTCAGGGATGCCATCTTGTACAAACTTGCCGTAAATTTCGTAAAACTCGTCTAACGTTGCCGCTGCGCCCTCGTCGTTGATCGCATAGCGCATCCCGTTATCACCTGCAAAGTAAGGCAGGTTAAGAAAATTACCGGTATCGCCCCGATCAACAAGAATTTCAGACTGTTTTGGAAAGATTTCACGGCCAGACTCCCCTAATAGTGCGGCACAGGCCTGCAGACAGCTTTGCATCATGGCGGCCGAGACAGGTTCTTTTGTAAAAAGAAATGCGTGTGCGCCTCCGCTTTTGCTACGGCAAACGACCAGAGGCAGATTAAGTTTGCAAATCTTTGTGACGAGCCCCAGGTGGTCGAGCGGGTACTGATCGATATCAATGCAACCCCAAGTGCACGTGTTGTCTGCACGAATAGGGATGATGCCCAGGGACGGTTCTACACCTTCAAGGTGCTTTTCCCAAAGGTCATCGGTTGGGGGTTTGCGAACGACAACAGCCTTACCAGCCTGCTTGCCATCGCCCCGTGAGCCTTCAATTTTGTATGTTCCGTAGGCGATATCCAGCCCGGAGAAGATAGCCTTGAACCTCGTTATGTCGGTCATACTGCTTTCTCAGTTGAAGAGGCCTGGGGTTGCCCCCAGGCCAAACGATTAGAAGGGTGCGTTTTGTGAAGCGCCTTCAACTTCGTCGTGGTGTTTCACCTTAACTTCGCCGGCATGAATGCTAAGCGCAAATGCCTTTGCTGCTTGGTAGACACCAACATCTTCAACCGAACCGATGCGCTCGATCTCCCAACCGAACCACTTGCCTTTGTCGTTTGACTCAGGGGCCGTGGTCAGTCGGTAGAGCTGCGAGTACATCGGAGGGGTGTACAGCCCATTGGCTCCTGGGAGCTTTACAGACATGGCCATGCTGTTCCACTTCCTAGACTTCTTCAACTGCGTACTCTTCATCGAGATAAGGGCAGGCATGGGGGTGCCATCCTCTTTGATCACCATGACGTAATGGTTCGCGGTGTTCTCGATGTAATTGCCGTTATCCAAATAGTCCTTGTTGTCACCGGGTTCCCGATGCGTTCTGGACAGGATGTCGGATGTTGCTGGGTAGATGTTGATTGGTGCGCCACTTCCTGAACCACGAGGGGCCCATTCAATGTACTGGCGGACGTAAGAGCTGGGGACAACTTCAATACCCTTCTTGCCATCGTAAAGCTCGCCGGTCACTGTGTTGTACATCATCCCAGGCATTGCACCTTCCACCGAACCCACCTCAGGCGAGGTGTTGGTGAGCAGGCGCAGGAACGGAAGCGCATAGTCTTCTTGGTCCATGCCATCAAAACCACCCATAGCGTCTTGCTCAAATGTTGAGACAAGAGCTACGGCACCTTCATTTTTTACTGCAACGTCATTCTTAGCCATTTTTCGTTTTCCTTAAATCAAGATTTAATAGTCGCTTTTTGGCCGATGTAGGCGCCAAAGAGCTCCGCAGGAAAGGCGTTGCCGCGCTCCACCTGTTCTTTCACCCATGCTTTTAACGTCATGGGCTCCACCTTCTCGGCTTGATCGGCTGGGAAGCCTTTCTGACCGAGCAGATCCAGTAGACTCGCACAAAGCTCGTCTTCGCCGCGTCCAAAACGGACGCTGACTGTATTTTTGATGATGTCGTCAAAGCCATTGTCACGAAGCCATTTGAAAGCCTCGGCCTTACGCTCAG
>CAYZWN010000190.1:0-8729 GCA_964482185.1 uncultured Roseivirgaceae bacterium | reverse complement strand
GCTGTGCACTTGAAGCACTTTGGCCTTGAGCCGGCATTGATCAGCCGTATAGGTCAGGATGATCTTGGTGATGGATTGCTGAATTTTCTGGTGGAGAACAGTGTTGATACGCGATTGATTCAAAAAGATAAGAAATTTCCAACCGGCGTTGTGAATGTACTCATCGGCAGCGGTGGTGATGCAACATATGATATCGTGTATCCATCGGCATGGGATTTTATCGAATTTCCTGAAGATCATTTAAGTTTTCTCAAAAAGGAGTTCATTCTTGTATTTGGAAGCCTGGCTTCCCGCAATGAACCATCACGCGACACTTTACTCAAGTTGCTTGATCAGTCAGATGTCTCACTTTTCGACGTAAACTTCAGAAAGCCTCATTTTACCAGAGAACTAATTGAAAGGCTGCTTCGAAAATCTGACATAGCCAAACTAAATGAACATGAGCTGATGATCATCGCTTCGTGGCTGGATTTTACTGGTGATAATTATGAAACCGCATGCAGGCTGGTAGCAGATAACTTTTCTCTTGATCACATAGTTGTAACATTGGGTGCCGATGGCGCGATGGTGTTTAAAAACGGAGATATTTATTGGCAGCCGGGTTATAAGGTTCAGGTAAAAGATACTGTTGGCAGCGGAGATTCGTTTCTTGCAGCATATCTCTCCAATTGGATAAAAGCTAAGCCTGTAGAAGATTGCCTTAAGATGGCCTGCGCAACAGGCGCATTCGTTGCATCCAATATAGGCGCGGTTCCGGATTATGACCTGAGTGATATAAATGCACTAATCGGTTCATCAGAAATTTGAAAAAAATTAAAACCAAACGATTATGAAATTAAAAGTTGTACTCGATCTCGACATTTCTCAACGGCAGTTTTTGCAGAAAGTGATCGGCAAATCAAAAGGCATTACGCCGGGAGAATACAAAAATGCCCTTAAAGAACTCATTTCGGATCATCTGCAAAAGGAAAGTCGTAAGGAGTATATCCGAAAAACAGCATAGGCATTCTGTACCTCAATCAAACCTAAAAACCCTTCTGATATGAAAAACCATATCTTCCTGATTGCCCTGGCATTCGTGTGGATTTCCTGCACGCAGAGCAAAGTAAACGACCAATCTGCAGATCAGCAAATAGTGCAGAATCTGACAGAGCAACACAGGCCTGTTTTTCACTTTACACCGGACAGCGCCTGGATGAATGATCCAAACGGCATGGTTTACCACAGTGGCACTTACCATCTTTTTTATCAGTTTTATCCTGATAGCACCGTTTGGGGGCCCATGCATTGGGGACATGCCACCAGCACCGACATGGTAGATTGGCAGCATCAGCCGGTAGCGCTTTTCCCTGATGAGCACGGCTACATATTTTCCGGTAGCGCTGTATTCGATCAGGACAACACTTCCGGGTTTGGCTCCGCAGACAATCCGCCTCTTGTGGCCATATTTACATATCACGATCCCGTAAAAGCTGAGACCAATCCTGCCATGTGCCAGTCGCAAGGGTTGGCCTACAGTACCGATCAGGGAAAAACATGGGTAAAATATGAAAATAACCCGGTGTTGCTGAGTCCAGGCATCAATGATTTCAGAGACCCAAAAGTACGATGGCATCCGGAAACCTCCCGGTGGATCATGACACTGGCCGTGAAAGATCATATCCGGTTTTACTCATCCACTGACCTGAAAAGCTGGCAACTGGAAAGTGAATTTGGCAAAAACACTGGCGCACATGGGGGCGTGTGGGAGTGTCCCGACCTTTTTCCACTGACAACCCGAAACGGAGAGGAGCATTGGATATTGATTGTGAGCCTGAACCCCGGCGGACCCAACGGCGGCAGTGCCACGCAATACTTCATCGGATCGTTTGATGGTTCTGGATTTACACCCATCGATTCCGAAATCAGGTGGCTTGACTATGGCCCTGACAACTACGCCGGTGTAACATGGTCAAACACTGGAGAACGCACGGTTTTCATGGGATGGATGAGCAATTGGGCTTATGCCCAGGTGGTGCCTACTGACAGATGGCGCAGTGCCATGACCCTGCCAAGGGAGCTCAGTCTTTTTGAAGAATCCGGCGCTTTGGCAATTGGTAGTTTGCCCGCAGAAGAAATGTATATACTTGTCGATCATAGATATGAAATTCCTGAATTAATCCTGGAAGATGTATTCGATCTGAGCAAAGAGGCTAAATTTTCACACGAGACCTTTGCCCTTGAAATGCATGTGAAGCCCACAAATGATTTTAGTATCCAGCTAACAAATAATGTGGGCAACATGCTGGATGTGCGATATGAAAAAACATCGAATAGTTTCATTGTTGACCGGAGCAAGAGTGGCAATACCTCATTTCACCCTGAATTTGGCAATCTCATTAGAGCCAGAAGGTTTTCGTCTGCTGAAAATATGAAACTTGTGATTGTTGCCGATGTGGCATCCCTTGAACTTTTCGCAGATGACGGCACTACCACAATGACCGTCATCTATTTCCCTGAAAAAGTTTTGGATAAAATTAGCTTATCCGCCACCGATCCGGTGGAAATTACAGATTTAAAATTCGGTAAGGTATCATCACCATCACATTAATCCAGTCAATTGGTTTACCCTGAATTGTCAGAAATCCCAGGCCCATTTTCTTTGATATTTCAGATACATTTTATCTCCGGTAAATTGAACAGACGAGATTGCTGTAAATCCTGCTTATGAATTTGTCCTTTGTTTACGCTTAAATTGTGACAGAACTACCTATATTGAAGCTAGTTTAACTGAGTTTAAGACTCAAAATTCATAAGCATTAGCCCATGCTCCTGATCATTTTTTTTACACTGGTCATTCTGATAGGCCTGATTATTTTAAGGGTAAATGCCTTCCTGGCATTTCTGATCACTTCGGTGTCTGTCGGTTTGATTTCGGGTATTGAGGTTTCCGCATTGATCGGATCGATTGAAAAGGGCTTAGGAGATACCCTGGGTTCGTTGGCGGTTATCCTGGGATTTGGCGCTGTTATAGGCAAAATCATGGCGGTGAGTGGTGCGGCCAGGCAAATCGCCCAAAGTATGGTGGCCTTTTTCGGAACATCGACATTGAACTGGGCCATGGCATTAATCGGATTCATAGTTGGCATCCCCATGTTTTTTGCCATCGGTTTTGTGATACTCGTACCGTTGATGTTTTCTGTTGCATCAAAAGCCAAAGTACCATTCCTCTACCTTGGTATTCCTTTAGTCGCCTCGTTGTCAGTAGCACACGGATTGTTACCTCCGCATCCGGCGCCTGCCGCTATCACACAGCAATTTGGCGCCGATATGGGCGAAGTCATATTGTGGGGAATCCTGCTATCAGTTCCAATAATCATTATTGCCGGGCCGGTATTCGCAAAATCAATAAAAAAAATCAGGTCTGCTCCGCTACCAATATTTGTCGATAGTCCGGAACAAGACGGCAACTTACCTGGCCTGGGCGTGAGTCTTTTTTGCGCTTTGTTGCCGGTTGTGCTCTTAATGGCAGCCTCGCTCTTTGGCGGTTTTTTCAGTCCCGGCAGCGTTGCAAACAGACTGGTTTTCTTCTTATCTCAGCCTTTTACAGCAATGGTGCTATCCACAATCATCCTCATCTTTGTACTTCTGATCAGGCGTGGTAAAAAACTGAAAGAGGCTATGCAACTGATGGAAGAGGCCATTGGCGGTATCGCTATGATTCTGCTGATCATTGGCGGAGCTGGCGCATTGAAGCAGGTTTTTGTAGAATCGGGCCTGGTGGATCAGCTTGGCATGACACTGAAAAATATCGCCATTTCACCAATAATACTTTGCTGGGGTATTGCCGCACTGATCAGGATTAGCGTCGGTTCTGCTACCGTCGCCGCGATGACTACTGCAGGGTTGCTCGCCCCGCTTTATTCAGGTGGCCCGGAGAATCCGGTGATTCTTACGCTGGCCACAGGCGCAGGGAGCATTTTCTTTTCTCATCTGAATGACGGCGGATTCTGGCTTTTTAAAGAATATTTTAATCTGTCAATCAAAGATACCCTGCTGTCATGGAGTTTGATGGAAACGATTATTTCAATTTCCGGCTTGGCCGGATGCCTGGTTTTGAATATGTTTATTTAATAAAACAAGAATATGGAAACACACGGACCCGAAGCAAAACTAAAGGAATTAAATATCACCTTACCCCCTGCGCCATCACCTAAGGGAGTTTATAAACCCATATTGCAGGATAAAAAGTATGTTTATGTGTCCGGTCATGGGCCGGTTACCCTGGACAATGGCTTGCTAACAGGTCGGGTAGGAAGCGAAGTAACTAAGGACCAGGGCAAGGCTGCTGCCAGGCAAACCGGGCTCGCGATACTTTCCACACTCAGAACCAATCTTGGCAGCCTCAGTCAGATCAAAAGGGTAATCAAGGTGTTCGGCATGGTAAATTGCACGCCCGATTTCACAGAACACCCGTATGTGATCAACGGCGCAAGTGAATTGTTTGCAGAAATATTTGGAAAGGAAAATGGCATCGGCGTGCGCAGTGCAGTTGGCATGGGCTCACTGCCGGAGAATATTACCGTAGAAATAGAGGCAGTATTTGAACTTTACTAAAGCAGATATGGAAGATCAAAAATCATTCATCTTTGATGCCCATCTCGATCTGAGTATGAACGCCATGGAGTGGAACAGGGACCTGAGATTGCCTGTAAAAACATTGCGCGAGCGTGAAATCAAAATGACAGACTTGCCGGATCGGGGAAACGGCACCGTGGCTTTTCCCGAATTGGCGGAAGGTAATGTGGGCATTGTGGTGGCTACACAAATTGCCAGGTATGTAAAACAAGGCAGCAAATTACCGGGCTGGAATTCACAGGAACAAGCATGGGCGCAAACCCAGGGACAGCTTGCATGGTACCGCTGCATGGAAAATGAAGGATATTTAAAGCAGATCACTGATCGTGAATCGCTTGATGCACACCTTACCGATTGGAATACCACTGAAAAACCGCTCAAGCCAATTGGCTATATCCTGAGTCTCGAAGGTGCCGACTCCATAGTAAACTTGGATTACCTCGAACAGGCATACACAAATGGTTTAAGAGCTTTAGGCCCTGCTCATTATGGCCCCGGAGTATATGCGTTTGGCACCGACTCATCAGGAGGACTGGGGAAAAAGGGCCGGGCTTTGCTCAGAAAAATGGATGAATTGGAAATCATTCTCGATGTTACACATTTGTGCGATACGTCTTTCTTCGAGGCATTAGAAATTTTTAAGGGCCCACTGTGGGCAAGTCATAATAATTGCAGGGCACTTGTAAACCACAACCGGCAGTTTTCAGATGACCAGATCAGGCTGATCATTGAGCGGGGCGGGGTTATTGGCGCTGCCTTTGATGCATGGATGTTGTATCCGAACTGGATCAGAGGTCAGACAACCCCTGAAAGTTCAGGCGTGACGCTCGGGACGGTTGTGGATCATATCGATCATATTTGCCAGATAGCAGGCAATGCGCATCACGTTGGCATTGGTACCGATCTTGATGGTGCATTTGGTAAGGAACAGTGCCCGTCAGACCTGGATACCATAGCTGATTTGCAAAAGTTACCTGATGTTTTCAGTATAAGGGGTTATACTGAGTCAGACATTCAAAAGGTACTTGCTCTTAATTGGATTGAATTTTTGAGGAAGGCATGGAAGTGATCCATAAAAACCCGATAAGTTCCCTGCACAATGCAAGGAACTTTGGAAATTAAATGGATCTATATCTTTTATAAAGCTTTAGCCTCAATATTTACCCCCTGTATCCTGATTTCAGGCGTCGATCCGGCCAGATCTTTCCCATAGAATTTCAGGTTTAGAGTCTTAGATTCACCAGGCTCCAGAGAAACATAATTATCACTCCAGAAGACCGGCAAAATGGATGTGTCGTCAGATTTTCTGACAGCAAGCAACTCAATAAAAAATGCCAGCATATCAGTTGGATTTTTCAATTCAACATTCATCTCCCATTCATCTCCCCTGCTTACAACAGTGGCATCTGCCATGACATCCGCTTTTGGCATTGTGTTGATTTTAGTAAAATCAGCATATTGCTTTTGCGGTGTATAAAACCAAAAATATTGCTCCCAATCCAGCAAATCCTTTTTGGTAGGCAACCAGTAGAAATTGTCAGCGACCACCTCTCCGGAAGGATTTTTTAGCTTCAGGCTTAGAAAATAAACCTCATTTTTGCCCTGCAATGCCGGTAATTTCAGGAGTGGCTGATAATCATTATCACCGAGATTCACCACCATTGTTTGCTCAAATACAACCTTAGATTGAATATCGTATAAGGTGATCATCGCCTGGTGATTCTGAATTTCAGCCACAGCGTCGTTGCTTGCGTAAACACGATGGTCATGATAATTGTAAATGAGGGTTGCCGGCTGGAATGCTTTCATAGTGCCAAAGTAGGCGCCGGTTGGCATCAGATAATAATCGTATAACTGCCAGTAAAACTCAGGCCATGGTGAATTGAGCATCCATTGCACAACTCCGGTAGCCACCTTTCGGTTGATCACAAAAGCTTCGAACATTGGGCGCATGGCTTCATAATTCATCAGCTGAGCTTTAAAAGCCAATTCTTCCAGGTTGGCAGGTTTGCCATATTTATTGTTTAGCGCTTTGAGATATACATCCACGGAATTGAAATCTTTTCTTCCGGAATGGTAGTTCCACATTTCATTCACAGGCGGCCAGAGGTCTGCTTCGGGGATCATCTTTTTAATACTCTCCACGGGAGGAATCTGCGGCCCGGGGCCCGTCTCAGAATTGAAGCCAAAAGCGCCACCAAGTTTTTGGTCTTCGTACCAATAAACCGGCGGCACATATTCATAAGGCCCGTTCATTTTCATGCCAGAGGGGCCCGAAAGTTCACTTACGAACTCACCGGCTGAAACAAGCAACGACCTGGTCGGATCATACTTATCAATCGTTTCCTGGTACTTACTTTCCAGACTTGGTTTTGGCATGGCATCGCTACCAACCGCCCAGCAAAAGATCGATGGGTGGTTGCGGAGCCATTTGACCTGATCCCTGAAATAATCCGATAGCAGGTTTTCCTCTTCCTCAGTTATCTTAACGCCGTAGATTTCTGTGCCTTCGGCAATCGACAGGTTTTCATCGCCTTCGGCCATATTCAGTTCAAGTCCGAGATAATCAGGCCACTCCCACTGGCAACTCCAGCCGACCATCAGTAAAATGCCATTGTGGTCACAGAGATCGTAGATATGATGGTTGTTTCCCCATACCCCTTCAAAGCGCAGGGAGTTCATATTCATTTCTTTCACATAACGGATTTGTGCCGCATCTTTCTCAGGCATGTAACGTAAAAAGAGGTCATCCACCCATCCGCCGCTCTTAATCAGCACATCTCTTCCGTTCACCTTGTAGGCCCTCACTCCATGATCATTGAGGTAAGTTTCCACCTTTCTGATTCCAAAATCAATGTTTTGGCTGTCATGCAGCGTGCCTTTTTCCCTGACGAGTAATTCTAGTGTATGCATTTCCGGGTTGCCAAGTCCGTTTGGCCACCAGAGCTTTGGATTTTGAATAATAAGTTGCGGAAAATCCTCCGGGGTGAATTCCGCGATTTTCTTTGTTCCGGCATCCAGAGTGAATTCCCTGGAAAAGGAAATACTTCCGGTTTTTCCCTCTAACATTATGGATTTTTTCTCTTTGCTGAAGTTGGTCAGCTCAGCGCTTATAGTCAGTCTGGCTTCGGTAAGCGTACTTGTGTTCACATCTGTCTTTACAAAAGGCGCATCCAGCGCGACCTTTCCGCTTCGTTTTAACCTTACTTCCCGGTAAATCCCCATGTAATGATCAGGCGGAGTCGGCGCCCAATCAACAAAGCCCATATAAAAGTCACGCGCCACCGGAGGAATGATCTCGAAGGCGAGGATATTCCTTTGCTGGACGAGCTTAGTAATATCAAGCTCAAATTGCCGGAATGCTCCAAAAAGAGTGTCCTGCTGCGCTATTTGAGTGCCATTGAGCCAGATATTTGCCCGATAGTTGATGCCATCAATAACAAGCCTGAGTTGTTCCGATTTTGAATCGAATGCATCGATACCAAACTCTTTTCTGAACCACCATGATTCTTCAAATGGCTGACTTGGTATTTTATCCAGGTTATCGCCAAAGAATACATCTTTGTAAATACCCCCATCGATCAGTGCTCCAAGTACGGTCGTTGGAACTTTGGAAATTGTCCATTGATCAGAATCAATGCCTGATGTTGTCAGGCTTTTACCGTCAGCGTTGATTTTCGAGGACTGAGCGATTGTCCAATCATCGGTGAGTGACTGTTCATCAACCACTATTTTATCAGAACAGGAAAACAGGAGCGTCAGAAGAACGATTGATGAGATAAAAATGCTTTGGGAAAAGCTGAATGTTTTTTTTAGAAACGTGTACATGGGATAAAAATAAATGTTAAAATAAAAATAAAACCAGCACTGAATGTGGTGTGCTGTTCATTAATTAATACTAACAAGTTAGCGAATAAGCCTACTTTTTTTAATTGGATGAAGTAATATTTATTGAATTTCTACCCACCTCCTCCACGGTCTGTTGTCCCACTTCTCCCAGACCCCCCGCTCTGGTTCGTGGCGACACGAACCAAGGCTAAGAAATGACCAATCTCCCCGGTCTGTCCCCCGACAGACCGGTTTTGCCAAATTCCGCAAGAATGATATCATAA
>CAYZWN010000189.1:0-8764 GCA_964482185.1 uncultured Roseivirgaceae bacterium | reverse complement strand
GGTCTGTCGGAGGACAGACCAGGGAATCGGTTATCACTCGCGGGACACGGGCGATTGATGCAGGACTCAAATATTAAATGGAATGCAAACTTATTGCATTCCAAAAACGGCAGGTGTTGGATAAAATGCGCCCCATGCAAACCAAAAGCCGATATAAGAATCAGGCCTTTTGAGTCTTTGCCCAACCCTCGGTCCGCTGACCGCTTCGCCAAAAACGTCCCATTCATTGCCTTCATTATCTGTCATGATGATGTTGGATACACCATTATCAAATGGTTTTGGTGAGAAAGTAAGGAGGGTGCCATCTTCGAGCTGCCGTTCGAAGGCAAGGAGAAAATTATGGGTTTCACTGCCTGCGAATATAATTTCTGTTCCCCGGAAAACGTCCTGTCTTATCTGTAGATCTCCCGATACAGCGCTAAATCTGTAAATTTTTGCATTTTTATCCATGATAATGCCCATCACCCTTTCTTTGGCAGGGAGACGCTCATCTTTGGGTGTAACCGGAAAGAGAATGAAGTCGTCATTGGTTCTGTAATCACCGTATGGATATCGGGCATAATTCCTGCTGAAGCCGGTTTGCGTAGAAACAACTTTCGTATCCGGGTACATTGCCTTCCAGGTAGCCCAGGTCGTCTCGACCAATGTAAATGTTTCGATTTTTGTGCCAAGCAAAGGCCCGTTTACACAATCTAAGCGCATTTGCGACCAGTTGCTGTCTGTCTCCCGATCGTAGGGCAATAAATTTGAATTGAACAGCAAACCTGAAACGCCAAATGTCGTTTCCTTGCCATCGATGGTTCTGTCCCAGCCGATCCCCGTGCCGGTAAGTGGGCAATAGGTGACGGCAAAAGCGTGATCATCCACTTTTTCATTGATGATTTCGTGCCAGTCTAATATTGGATGCGGGTATGCACGCACATCATTGCCATTTTTATAGCCGAGCACCAAATCACCATTGGCCAGATAGGTCGCCTCGGCAGCGCTGATGAGGTTGGGATTTTCGAGTGCCGGAATGCCATCTTTACCGGGCCCGCCGTCAAATACCTGAGCCTGCGGAATAGCCCATTGATTAGAGTTTCCCGGATTACCATTTCCAGACTGGCCACCGGTATTACCCCGAGTACCGTCGGATTCACTGCACGAAGCCAGGGTAAAAAGCAATATCACTAAAATTGTTGAACTTCGGTTGATTAAAAGAGCTTCCATTTGTTTATTATTTATTGTTAAATATTTGTTCTTTCACTGTTGAAAAGGAGAAATACACGCCAACATTGATCCGGTAAGTAGGCGTGAGTTGCGTGCCTGTAACCCGGCTGAAAAGTGGGACTTCAGCATTCAGATTGATTGCCGTATTACTCCCGGCATACCAGGAAATCATTGGAGCCAAGAACAGCCATTGCCCGCCTGTATTCGGCAAAAGCTGATCGTCGTTTATATCCTGTGCGGCATGCCGGTAGCGTAGATTGAGGCCGTATCCCCATAAATTTTTCAATATTGCCGTCCTTTCTGAAGCACCAAGAATGATGGAGAATTCATCTCCAAATTCGTATTCCTGAGAGCCCAGATAATCCCGGTTAACTCCTGTTAGTCGATAGGTAATCAGGTTGGTAATTGACAAGGAGGGTCTGGATGGGAGTGATTTTGAAATTCTATGATGAAAAATACCATCCCATGCTCCGGAGCCTGGTTGCAAGTCGGCATTGAGCGTAAGACCGCGGTCATTTTTCAGATCAGATGGTCCGGTCGGCGCTTTAAAGCCCGCGCCGAAAGCCATTTCTATTGTGGACTTTTGAAGGTATGTATAGTGCCCCATAAATACCGCATCGCCCAGACCGTTGGTTTCGGTTACATCCTGAAATCCATTTTGATTTATGGTTCTATTCTGTCTTACGCCGGAAAGGATGGCTTCTACAGTAATCCGATCTGTAATTGTGTAAGCGCTTCTTAAAAGCAGAGAATAAGTTGTGCGCTGCCTTGAATCATCATCAAGCGTTTCCGCATCATCTTTGAGGGTTCTCAGGTAGTTCGCATCAAAGTTTAGTGACAATTGCAATGTTCCCTTACTGCCGGGCGGTAAACCACCGATGTTATTGGTCAAGGGAACGCCCCCTGAGCAGCATGTTTGTGCAGACACGTGATAAGCGGAGACTAAGAGTAAGCTCAATAACAAAACGTAAATTGGTTTCATGGCAATTTTTCTATAGTTGAAGGACAATTATTTGCCTATGCAAATCACCGGCTATTCGCCATTGGCGCGAAAACGTGCTGGGTATTTACGAATAAATCACTGGTATTGACCCAGGCCTCGACTTGTTCAAAAGGAATATGGTCACCAAAATCCTTTCCGTAATAGCTTCGAACGATCATGCCTTTTTCGTTGATCAGGAAATCTGCGGGCATCACCGTTTTTTCAAAAAGTGATTCCATATTGAAGTAGCCCTTCGACATGATTTGAAGGATTTCTTTCATGCGGGTCATTGCTTTGAGTTTGCCCAAAAACGAGTGACCGATACCGTACTGTCTGTACAGGTATTCTGTAGGATCTGCGATAATCGGAAACGGCGGCTTTTGCTTTCCGGCATATTTCAGTATTTCTGCAGCCGGTGAGGCAAACACAGCAACAGTTACCAGGTCTTTTTCCTCCCATTCAGCCTGCTTTTTAATCATCTCGTGAACCCTGAGGTTGCAAAATGGGCATGCGGCAGTTCGAAGGAAGCTCAGTAAAACCTTTTGGCCTTCAAAATCTTCTATCGAAATACTGTTCCCGTAAATATCTTTACGGTTGGATAATATTGCTTTTGTTCCGGTTTTCATTTTGTTCTCTATTAAAAGGTTAAGCAGCTTTCGCTAAATTGATATTTTGAATCTGTTGGAATATTTGTACAAATTCTGTCTGGATTCTATTTCCTTTATCCCTGGCGTACCAGGTGTGGAGTTCCTTTTCAAAATCATCCCATAGGCGCCCCTGGGGGTTTTGCTTCCAATCGACCAATAATTTTTGTGCCGGTGCAGGCCTTGGACCCCAGGTGAATAATTCGCGCCCTTCTGTATCAGAGGCAATCAGTTTGGGAATCGATTTACTTCCGTTTGTATGATATTTTTCCATAAGAGCATGGTTCTGGTCCCTGAGCACAATACTTAACCTGATTTTACCCGGGGCATTTTCTGCAATCTTATTCAGTATCGGAAGAATCTGTGCGCTGTCTCCGCACCACGCCTCGGTAATGACCAACCACTGCTGATTTGGCAATCCTGCTTTTAACAGCGCCGTCAGTTCATCGTTTAGGCGGAAAGTCTTTTCGATGCGCTGCATCCGCTTCAGATTCAATTGGGTAAAGTTTACCAACGATTCAGACTGGTTCAGTCCGGAAGTTGCGCCGTGTTCTGCAAGTTGTGTCACCCAGTTGATAAAACCGGGGTAGTCAAATATCTGTTTGCCGTTAGCGCCTTGTAAGTATTCTTTAATGTTCATCTTAAGTTCTTTTGAAATTTTTGTATGCACATCAATAGTCGGCATCCTTATGATTTCCTGACAGTTTTAAAATTAAAAGTCATTAAGAAGATGCGAAAAAGTCAAAAACATCGCACAGGCGACATTTTAATGTTGCCAGGCGGTTGGTTTAGAAGTGGGTTATGGCGCATTTAGAAATTGAGCCTGTCTGATTTTCAATGCCCGGACAGCATATATAATTAAAAGTGCAATAGCTGCAAATAATATGATCAGGCCTGCGCCGAGAAACAGCATCGGGATGGTTTGAGCAGCCTGATCTTGCTCACTATGCCATGCCAGAATGATGGCAGAAATGGTGATTAATCCAATGGTGATAGTGTGCTCAAAATTTATATTTGGTTTATTTCAAATGACGGACAGTCCCGGTAGCTTTCAGAATGATTTTTTTTTAGTCAAATTCAGTGTGATAATGGTCTTGTTTTGGATCACGGAAACCTTCATGCAATGGGAAGGGTAAGTCAGCTCAAAGCCTGCAGCCAGGTCAAGGATTGATGTGGCTTTAAAGTAACCGCCACACTCGAAGCATCCTTGATCCGAAAACCGTCGAACCAGAAACAGTGTATGACTATTGTCTTGGGATTCGATGAGAAACCAGGAACCCGCTCCTTCACCTGCCAGCCATTTGGCACCGGCAAGTTTGGTGGGTTTTGATTGTGGTGTTTCTAAAACTTCCGGAAGCTTTTTCATGATCTCAATGCAAATTTTAGTGTAAATACTCGTGAAAGACCGGGCGCATGAGCCGTGGAATGTTTACCTGAGGCTAAACTGCACACATTTGTCAGAGGTGTTGGGCTTAGCGAATAAGGAAAGCGCAAAGCGAGGTGTTCCATAAATGATGGTTGTCCTGCCCGCGCGATTTTATTTACAAATCGCGAACAGTTGGTTCCCTTCAAAACAAAAGGTCCATAAGCTATACAATCTTTTTGCTGCATTTTTTTTGCCCTGGCATAAGAGCGATGGTAATCGATTCTGGTGTAAGAGGCATAAATGGCACCCTCTCCGTGACAGGAATGATTAATTGATAATTCGCCAAGGATTTGATCGAGGTTTTCAATGGTTTTATTATCCTTTGAAATGACCGGCTTTGTCTTTACCTCCAGATCGTGATCCGTTTCCTGATCCCGCACCCTGCCGAAACCATGCGGCGCATGATATCGCCCAAAATCGAAATATTCACAAGTCTTTTTCTCGTCGCAAATTAGCAGCAAGGCAGCGTGGCCTACGCGGTAATAGCCATCTTTATTGAAACCCATCAAACTCATCAATCCATCGTACCAGGCACCTGCCTGTTTGCATTTGGTTTCGGGCCAGGCGAGCGCAACAATAAAACCGTTTTTCATTGATCTTCGCATCTCAATTTTCAGTTTACATTTTGAAAATACTTCAGCAGTTATTGCGTGATTCAGTTAAGCATCTTTCAACCAAAGAAAATTACTTTAGTTCAACCTCTGGTATTAGACGAAGAGGATCATAAACCTGACAAAAACGGGGCGAATAAATCACTTAATCAAGTTGCGGCGAAAAATTTCGCGTAATGTTTTCATAGTCTAATCTGGATTCCAACATGATTTTTATTCAACCAAACTTAAGGTATCTGTTATTGGTTATTCTCCAGATTCTTAACCAGCTCTTTTTTAAAATCCTCCGATAGCTTCACATGCTTATATTGCTTTTCTTCGTTTGGGGATGAAACATGGTTTTTGATTTTCTTTTCAAGCAGGATATTATTCTTCTGATAGGCACTGCAGGCATGGCACATGCTTGTGTGCATGCGCAACTGAATTTTTTCGATAAAAGACAATTTGAAATGAAGTTCTTTCTCCATCAATTCGGTTGCTTTCCTGCAGGAAAGCATGAGCATGTTCATCAATTTTTTCATTGCGCTGAATGTATCAATTATCCATCATTTTCTCAAGGCAAGTCTTGAGCTTTAACTTTGACCTGTGCAGTATCTGCCAGAAATTAGACGGAGAAATATCCAACTCCTTACAAATTTCGCTGCCATCTTTTTCTAGAAGATATTTCATCTGCACCGCTGAAAACCATTTTTCAGGCAATTGCTCCATACAAGACTGGAGCAAATCATTGAATTCCGGATTGTCTAAAAGATTGTTTTCTGATTCGTCCCATTCATGAATCTGATCTCTTTGCTTCCAACTGCCATTAGAGTCAAACTGCGTTTCCAGAATGTCTTTTCCTTCATTCCCCGGAAGTTGCGTGCTATTAAAAACGACATTCTTAAAATTTTTCCGGTGGAAGTCATAAATCTTATTGTTCAATATGGAAAAAAGCCAGGTCTTTATATTGCTTTTATTTTCGAATTTAGGTAGTGATTTTATGGCTGCATAATAGGTGTCTTGCACCAGATCTTGCGCTATTTCAGACTTATTGGTATGGTAAAAAGCCCAACTGTACAGTTGATCAGCGTATTTTGTGATTGCGTCGAGTGGTGCTTCCTGTGTATTTCCCATTTTCGCCAGATTGAATTGTAATTTACTAAATCAAAAATAGACTATAAACCTATTTGTGTTTTTACGCATTAAATGTTTTTACCCTATTTGTAAGGCAGAATACATTTAGGGCTGATGCCATTTATTTTGAAAGAGATTTTCATGCAGTGGCTATATCCGAATAAATCGAGTCCAGATTTGCTGAACATCCCTTAGGGCAAGGATCAGAAAAAAAGCTTTTCCAAAACAAGTGCAGCTCAGTGATCATTTGAGTCTTGAACAATTGGCGGGGAAGTATGCGTTGACCGGTGCAAATATCATGAATATCGTCCAATATGCATGCCTGAAAGCCCTGGAGCGGGGAGATCATACCATTTTACCTGGCGATGTCGATGCAGGTATCAGTAAGGAGTTTAGCAAGGAAGGTAAAATGATATAAGGGCAGTTTTGGAGGTTTGATTACATGCTCAGTTCAGGGTAAACCGATATGATATCCACTGTATCGTTCATGACAAATTGAAGTGAAGATAACTCTTTAAATAAGGCCTTTTCAATATCCATCGTGCCTGCCGTGCCACTGAGGTTATTCATTTCCAAAGGATCATCATGGAGGTTAAAAAGGAGGGTGGTTTCGGCCTCCGGATATACTATTAGTTTATAAGCCCCTTTTCGGATCATCCTTTGTGCATTCGTATAGCAACCATAAATGGAGGCGTAATGGCTCGTTTCCGAATCAGTTTGAATCAAGTCCAGAAAGCTGTTAAATTCCACATAATCCGGTTTTTCAACTCCTGCCAGCTCCAGGCTCGTGGCCATGATGTCTTGTAAATAAACATCGGCTTTGTTTTTCTGATTTTTTGGTATATCCGGTCCTGCAACAATGAGTGGCGACCGGATGCTGTGGTCGTACATGTTTTGCTTGCCCATCAATCCATGGTTGCCGCAGGCCAGTCCGTGATCGGCAGTGAAAAAAATGCAGGTATTGTCCTTTTTTCCAGACGCCTCCAGGGCGTTCAGTATTTTTTCAATTTGTGCATCCATATGGGTAATGATGGCATAATACTCCTGGCGGTTAACTTTTACGGCATATTCAGTTCTCGGGTATGGAGCGAGCCGTTCGTCACGCAAATTCTGGTCATATCCGATTTTTCCCATATAAGGATATTCCGGCATATAAGTCCGGGGCGTTGAAATATTTTCCAAAGGATACATATCCACGTATTCTTTTGGGGATTGTCTCGGGTCGTGCGGCGCATTAAAAGCCAGATACATAAAAAACGGCTTATCGCTCTTTGCAGCAATTTCAAAAAATGCCAGTGCATCATCTGCCACCACCTCACTCCAATGCCTGCCGCCCTGCCAGAATCCGCCGAAAGTTGTGTCATAGGGTGACCACTTATCTTCAAGCCCTTCAACTGGCCGGTGGTATCCTTCCGGGGTATCTTTTGGCATTCCGGGCCTGATATGCCGTACATGATTGAAAATCGAATCAGGTGAAATTTTAACATGCCATTTCCCGCTAAAGTAGGTCTCATAACCTGCATCTTCCATGAGCTGGCTCCATAACTTTCTTTCGCGAGCCAGTTGCTCAAGTTTTTGCTCATTTTTATATGCCTTCCACACGAAGCTTCCGGTGTTTAGCATCGTGCGGGAGGCAACACATACCGCCCCATGCCAGGCGCCCATGTTGTACGCATGTGTAAAGGTGACACCATCTGTGCTTAGTTTGTCGAGGGCAGGGGTGATAATCTCATGATTACCCAGAGCGTATATGGTATTGTAGGCCTGGTCATCAGCGAAAATAAAGAGTATATTTGGTTTGCTTTCTTTGTTGACACATCCACTTAAGTCATGGAGCGCAGCGATAAGAAATGTGATTATTTGGAGTGAATGGGGGATTTTGGTGGTGATCATTATTTAAAAACAATTTCACCAAACTTTTCATATTGATGGAAATTGGTTGTAACAGGTTTCCAGCTCCATTTGATCCGCTCGCCGGTATCGTAATCCATCCTGTAAAAGTTTCCTTTCCAGATTGTGCCCGGCTGTGGAGGCACATTTTTTAATCCTTTAAAGAGCGCAAACGGAAAAAACATCTCAGCAGTCCAGCCGGAAATGTTGGCGCCTGTTTTTTGCTCTCCTCCATCAACCTTAACTGCTTTTCTGATGAGGCGGTCACCTTCATAGTGCCAAGGAGCCCAGCCCATGAAATCTCCCTGGTTATTTGGCACAAGTATCACAAGTTCGGTATTCAGGGCATTGATCTCATATTCAAAATACAAGGGGTTGTCAGGATCTGTCTGAAAAAATGCTTCAAATACATCGCCTTCCCAGATATCACCCTGATCAGTATCATAATCCGTGGAAATTTTATCGTCTTCGCAATGCGCCAGCAAGTATATGCCCTTTTGCGAATAGAGCATTTTAATCCTGGTGGTATATGGGTTTTGAATATCATCCAGACATTGGAGCTGCACCCAGCTTGTCTGCTGCCAGGCGGGGTGTGTTCCTGATCCGTCGAATGCAAAATCATCACACTGATTTATGTATAGTTTTTCCATATTCATTTCCTGTTGTGAATAATAATGAGGCTTAAAGGATGTGATCACCAATAAAAAAATCGGTATAAAATGCTTCCACTTCATAGCTTGTCAATTTAGAGGAAAAAGCGGATACTTAAAAGTGAGACCGGTCATAAAAGCCTGAAATAATAATAATTAGATGGGATTGCTTCGCTGAGATTTATATTGATTATGACAATCCCGGCATCGAACTGACTTTTTTGTGATCATGCCGGTGA
>CAYZWN010000188.1:0-8924 GCA_964482185.1 uncultured Roseivirgaceae bacterium | reverse complement strand
ACGCCACGATGGGTACGCATGCCGCACTGCTCTACCATATATCTTCAGCGATGAAGGCTTTTCAGGATGACCTGAAAGCGTTGGGACTTGAAGACCGGGTGCTCACCATGACATTTTCTGAGTTTGGCCGCCGTGCCTTTTCGAATGGCAGCTATGGCAGCGATCACGGTACAGCCGCGCCAATGTTTGTTTTTGGAAAAATGGTGAAACCAGGCATCACGGGAACCAACCCGGACCTAAACAATCTTAACAGAGGCAATCTTGTGCACCAGTTTGATTACCGTCAGGTATTTACATCTGTGGTGGTTGATTGGCTTCAGGCTGATGCTGAGGCGGTCAATGCAACCTTATTTGGAGACTGGGTGGATAACCGGCTCAATCTGATAGGCAATGGCATAACAGCAACAACAGAAGACTTTCTGAATGCGCGCAATTACATTCAGGATTGTTACCCGAATCCGGTTAAAAGGGAAGCAGTATTTGGTTTCAGAATAAATAGTAGAAGCAGGGTTTCGCTGCAGATATTGGATGTAAATGGGAAAGTGATCGCCGTAGTGCTTGATGAAGAGCGGGAAGCAGGTTTGCATGAGGCAATTTATAATCTGGAGCGTTTCCCGGCCGGTACTTACCTGTATAAGTTCACTTCAGGGACTATAAAGACGACTAAAAAACTTGTGAAATTATAATTATTCGGAAAGGATGATAACCGTAGTGTTATTGCCAAAAACAATTTCAAATTATCGGCTTTGCGCTGCCCTGAATTGGGTGTAATTCTTTTTATCGATTGCTTTTCCGGAGCGGTTAAAAAATACCCATAGTCCGTCTAATTCATCATCCTTGTAGTTGCCTTGCGATTCTACCTGGCCGTTTTTATGGTAAAACTTCCATAAACCATTTTTCTTATCATTCAGGTAATTGCCTTCTGCCTGCAATTGACCACTATCGAAATGCAACCGGGCTTTGCCTGATTTCTCACCATTGTTATAAGTGATTTCCTCCATGAGCTGGTTGTTGTCGTAGTATTTTTTGAGTACCCCATTCCCATTTGCGAGATCGCCCGAATCATGACTTTCGCCATACGAAGTATAATACGGACCGGTACTCATTAATTTGCCATTGCTCCAGGTTTCTTCAATCTTGAGCAAATTATTGAAATGGAAGTTGCCCCAAAGCCCTTCTTCTTCGCCATTTTCATATGTTCCGATAGCCCTGAGCGCACCATTATCATGGTAAAAAAACCATTGGCCCTCTTCCTTATCATTTAAAAATGGTCCCTCGGCAATCATTTTTCCTTTTTCATCAAAGTATTTCCAGTTGCCATCCTTGAGATTATCCTTATATTCCCCGAAGGAATATACTTTCCCGTTTTCATGATAATTATACCAGACTCCGGTTTTCATCCCATTCTCAAATTGTCCCAGGACGCTTTGCCGGCCATTAGGAAAATTCTCAATATAAGCGCCCTCTTCAAGTCCATTCTGAAAGCTTACTTCTTTTTCGACACCGGAAAATGGAAAATGAAAAGTCCATTTTCCGTCTGGTATTCCTTCTTTGTAATTTGTTTCTGACTTTAACATACCATTGTCATAATACTCCTTCCATTCTCCGATCTCAAGATCATTTTGATAAATACCTGAATTTTTCAACTGACCATTTTCATAAAAAGCTTCATACTTTCCGTATTTTCTTCCGTTTCTGTATTCAATTTCCAATTCTTTTGTTCCAAGCGCAATAAAGTACCTGACAAAAGTACCTTGCAAGGAGTCATTTGAGTAAACGCCTTCTGTTTCGAGCTGGCCGGTATGGTAATATGTTCGCCATCTTCCGACTTTCAATCCCTGATGATACGTCCCTTCTTCTTTGAGTTTTCCATCGCGATGGTACCCTTTCCAGGCTCCGATCCGAAGGTCATCTTTTATTTCGCCTTCAGCTTTCAGCTTTCTTCCGGGATAAAACTGACGCAATATCCCTTCAGATATGCCGTCTTTGTAGGTTGTTTCCATTGCGACATTGCCTGAATCATCATAAACCAGCCACATGCCATTTTTTTGATTATTAACATACTGCCCCATTTGCACGACTTTGTCCTGCATATCGTAGAAGGTCCAGTTGCCTTGCTTCAGGCTGTCTTCATCGATCAATCCGATGGCTTTAAAGGTGCTGTCTGCGACGTATTCCGTGACGAGAATATGCTGTGAATAACCTAAAGCCGGTATTAAGAGGATAAGGCAAAGGTGAAATATTCTATTTATTGACATCGGTTCAATTTGAGTTGACTTCCAAAGATAATAACTTTTTCAATTCCCAATTGGTTTGATGCGCGGTAAACAAAATAATCAGTTAATTGTCTTTTTCGAAAAGATCAGAGGTACTGTTCTATCAAAATTTCGCGCACAATTGCCATGCCTTTACTCCCTGTTTCCTCAATGAGGTGGAGATTTTTACGATGGGGTACGTGAGGCATATTCGGATCTATCACAAAGATCGGGCTTGTTCTTTTTACGTATTCTATGAGTCCCGCTGCGGGATAAACCTGTAACGATGTGCCAATGACAATAAAAATATCAGCGGTAACAGTTTCGGCTAAAGCATCATCCATCAATGGCACCATTTCACCGAACCAGACAATGTGTGGCCTCAGTTGAGAACCTTTTTCACAGAGATCACCTATATGTAACTCCCATCCTTTCATGTCGTAAATGAGTGAAGAATCCACCGTGCTCCGGGATTTGAATAATTCGCCATGTAAATGCATGACCTTTGAAGATCCTGCCTGCTCATGGAGATTATCTACGTTTTGGGTCACCACGGTTACGGCAAAGTGTTGCTCAAGTTCGGCTATGATTTTGTGTCCCTGATTTGGTTCCGCTTTTAGGGCATCTTTTCTGCGTTGATTGTAGAAATTAAGTACCAATTCCGGGTCCTGTTGCCATCCTTCAGGTGATGCCACATCCATGATAGCATGATCTTCCCAGAGTCCCCCTGAATCTCTGAAAGTTTTAATGCCACTTTCCGCACTCACCCCGGCACCAGAGAGGACCACAATTTTTTTCATAGAGATTATTTTTTTCTACCACCGCGTTTCTTCACAGGCGCTTTTTCTGAGAGTTCGACGCAATCAGCATAGGTAAGTTCTTCAGGGTTTTTTTCTTTGGGTATTTTTACGTTTTTCTTACCGGCTTTCAGGTAAGGGCCCCATTTTCCTTTTAATATCTGGAAGTCTTCATTCTCTTCGAATGATTTGATTACCCGGCTTGCGTCATCCTGTCGCTTTTTTATGATGAGTTCGATAGCGCGCGCTTCTGTAATGGTTAGCGGGTCATCGCCTTCCTCAAGTCCATAAAATTTATTTCCATGCCGTACATATGGGCCATACCTGCCAATATTCGCATCAATTGGCAAGTCTTCATATTCCCCAATATTTCTTGGTAGTTTAAACAATTCCAGTGCTTCATCGATGGTAATGGTTTCTATCAGCTGGTCTTTGCGCAGGCTTGAAAATCGCGGCTTCTCTTCGTCATCTATCTCGCCGAGCTGAACACAAGGTCCAAAGCGGGCCAGCCGCGCATAAATATTTTTTCCTGAAGCCGGATCAACGCCGAGCAAACGCAATGTGCCTATTTCGGATTTGCTGATGGAAGCTGAGTTTTCAACATCAGGATGAAAAGTAGAGTAAAATTCGTGGATCATTGCATCCCATTTAAGATTACCACCTGCAATTTCATCCAGCTCTTTTTCGATGTTTGCTGTAAACGAATAATCAATGACTTTTGGAAACTGCCCAACCAGGAAATCATTGACAATCATGGCCATATTGGTGGGAAAAAGCTTATTTTTTTCAGCGCCCGAAATTTCCGTTTTGTCCGTTTTATCAATTTTACCACTCTTTAATTGCAGTTCTTTCGAGATTCTTTCCTTGCCTTCACGGGATTCTTTTATTATATAGTCTCTTTTTTGAATTGTCGTAATGGTTGGTGCGTAAGTAGAAGGTCTCCCAATCCCCATTTCTTCCAACTTTTTTACCAGGCTGGCTTCTGTATATCTGGCGGCTGGCCGGGTAAAACCTTCCTTTGCCAGCATATTTATGAGTGATAATGATTGCCCCTTTTTTAGGGGAGGCAGCATACTCTGATTGTCACCATTAGCATCTTCATCATCGGTAGATTCAATATAAACTTTAAGGAATCCGTCAAATTTTATCACCTCACCCTGTGCTGTGAGCGTTTCAGGGGTGGTTGATATTGCTACTGTTGCAATGGTGCGCTCGATTTCTGCGTCCGCCATTTGGGATGCAATGGTTCTTTTCCAGATCAATTCATAGAGGCGCTGTTCATTTAAATTGCTGCTGCCTTTCTGATCCATAAAATTTGTCGGTCTGATCGCCTCATGCGCCTCCTGTGCTGATTTTGATTTTGTGGTAAAATTTCTGGTTTTTACATAATTACTTCCGAACAATTGCTCGACTGATGCCTTTGCTCCATCAAGTGCCTCTTGTGACAAGCTTACCGAATCGGTTCTCATGTAGCTGATTTTTCCCGATTCATAAAGCTTTTGGGCCACTGACATGGTTTGAGCTACAGAAAAACTGAGCTTCCGGCTGGCTTCCTGCTGCAGAGTGGAGGTTGTGAATGGCGGGGCAGGAGATTTCTTTGCAGGCTTTTGTTCAAGATCTTTGATGGAAAAATCTGCCCCAAGGCATTTTTGCAGGAATTCCAGCGCCTCGCTTTCAGCTTTGAATTTTTTTCCTAACTCAGCTTTAAGCGTTGTGTTCTGGTCGATTTTAAAGAATGCCGTAACCTTGAAAAAGGAATTGCTCTCAAATTTTTCGATTTCCCGCTCTCTTTCTACCACAAGCCTGACAGCCACCGACTGCACGCGGCCTGCAGATAATCCCCGCTTAACTTTTTTCCAAAGAATGGGACTCAGCTCGAAACCCACCAGGCGATCAAGAATACGCCTGGCTTGCTGCGCGTTTACTAAATCGAGATCAAGGCCTCGTGGCGACTTGATGGCATTCAGGATGGCATTTTTAGTAATTTCCCTGAAGACAATCCTGCGCGTATTTTCATCATTGAGGTTAAGGGCCTCCTTGAGATGCCAGGAAATCGCTTCTCCTTCACGGTCATCGTCACTGGCCAGATAGATTAATTCAGAAGCCTTAACCTCATTTTTAAGGTTTTTAATAATTTCCTTTTTGTCTTTCGAAATTTCGTATGTTGGTTTAAAGCCATTTTTAACATCAATAGCCATATCATCCTTAGGCAAATCACGCACATGCCCGTAGCTTGATACCACTTTATAATCCTTCCCCAGATAACCTTCGATGGTTTTTGCCTTAGCCGGTGATTCAACGATTACCAGATTCTTACCCATTAATGATCAGTTTTTTGTTAAAGGCCCAAATATCAATAAATTTTAATTAAAATAACAAATCAGAAAAATTTGTGACCGGTTACATTTCTGTCAACTTCACTTAACCCGTAAGGAATTTAGCTGTTCTATCCGAATATGAATTTCGTAACCCATTCAATCTAATTCATAACATGATAATTTTAACAAACTTGTTTTGTACTACTGATTACAATTGGATTTCATCACGCACATTTTGTAAATATGTTTACATTTACGTTTGAAGGAATTCTAACTATTAGTAATTGATATGGCTAAAACCTTGTACGTCGTCCGTCATGGCAAGGCAAGAACAAACCAGGCTGCTGAGCGGGATTTAGAGCGGCCACTCGAGGCTGTTGGTTTGAGGCAGGCTTCGCGGCTTGGGCAATACCTTTACAACAAGCGAGCCTCAATCGATGCATTAATTAGCAGCAATGCCTTGCGCGCCATACAAACTGCCGAGCAGATTGCCGATCAGTTAAACCATGATTTGAATAAAATTCTCATTGATGAAGACCTTTATGAAGCTTCCGTGAGGATACTGACCAACAAAATACACGAATTCAATACTTCCTGGGAAGAAGTCATCATTGTAGGTCATAATCCTGTTGTATCATATTTTGTTGAGTTTGCTACAGGCCATCATTTTGATGGGATGCAAGCCGGTAGCCTTGTGAAAATATCAAGTACAGCAAGCAGTTGGGCCGAAATGACAAAAGATAAATCCTGTTTTGAATACTACATTTCACCAGACGATTTGCCTACCGCTAAATAGCGAAATCATTGCATATGCGCCAGTGTTTGTGCGCCCTAATCCCGAAACATACTTGTGAACGGAGTGGATAATCAGGGCGTATACACGTCATTAGAAATGTTTTTTCTATCTGATGTTCCCGTCCTGTATGTGGCGCTTTTTTTAGAGAAAGGGTGCGTGGAGCCTGATTTAAAAGAGACCATCCTGCCATAGAATCTTTTTACAAAAAATTCCGGCTAAAATTTTATAATCAAAAAATACATGAAGCTGTATTTGAATTGCAAAAAATCATTAAGGCAATGGTATGTGAGCCGAAATCAGGGTAATCCTGGAATCAGGTTGATATTTCAATAAGTCTGATTTTCTGCTTTTTATGGTAAAAAATCCAATTTGTCGGTGTCAGTGATTATAAGCGAATGAAATATTACAAGTGGCAATTCCAATTAGCCAGGCCAATATCTGCCTATAAATCGCTTCAAATCGCATATGCATTAAATACTGAATATCAATACATTATTAAAACAGCCCATAAGCAATGATTTAAGGAAATAAATTTCGAAATTTTAAATAAAACATACGCCTATGGCTTAATTTGCCAAAGCGCAGCAGGGCACATTATTATAATGCTTAAAATTGCCATGAATTTAACATTGATTCATATTCGGTAATGAAGCGGGCACTATTTAACTTTTTCGTACTTCAATTGATGGTTTGGGCATTTGTATTTTACGATGGCAGTTCATCAGAAACAGGCTTAAATCTTTCGGAATTTCCCATAACGCTTCAACCTTCCCGGGTTGTTGAAAATTCAGCAGCACAAGCATCAGCCTTTGCCGGGTCAAAACTGCGAATTGCCCTAAAAGAGAATGGATCATTCGTTTTGAAAACCGACGAAAACCAATCAGAGGCAGGAAACTGGTTTATCAATAAATCAAAAACCAAACTTACGCTCATTTATAAAAATGGGGTAAGAGAGTACAATATTATTCAACTGCCACATGATTCAAGCGAAACGCTTATAATCGGCAAAAATGATCTGGAGGCGTTTATCCCTCAAAACATTGAATTGGAATTGACAAACCTTTAGAAAACAAGATACCACATCCGCGTTCTAAACTCTCCGCATCTTTTTATAAGTATTGATCAGTCCATTAGTTGATGCATCGTGCGATGTTACTTCATTTTCATCACTTAACTCAGGTAGAATCTGGTTCGCGAGTTGTTTTCCGAGCTCAACTCCCCATTGATCAAAGCTGAAAATATTCCATATAATGCCCTGAACAAATATTTTATGTTCATACATCGCAATCAGGCTGCCAAGCACCTCCGGTGTAATTTTGTTCACCAGTATGGAGTTTGTAGGTCTGTTCCCTTCGAAAATTTTAAAGGGCAGGAGGAATTTAATTTCTTCTTCTGATTTTCCAGCAGCTTTCAATTCCGTGAGCACTTCATCCTTTGTCTTCCCTTTCATCAATGCCTCGGTTTGAGCAAAAAAGTTAGCGAGTAACTTGGGGTGATGATCTGAAATAGGATTGTGTGAATTAGCCGGAGCAATGAAATCGCAGGGGATCATTTTAGTTCCCTGATGGATCAACTGGTAAAAAGCGTGCTGTCCGTTTGTTCCGGGCTCACCCCAGATAATTGGCCCGGTCTGGTAGTTGACCTTGTTTCCTTCCCGATCGACATACTTCCCATTGCTCTCCATATTTCCTTGCTGAAAATATGCGGCAAAACGGTGCAAATACTGGTCATAAGGAAGAATGGTCTCCGTTTCAGCGCCAAAGAAGTTGTTGTACCAAATTCCAATCAGCGCCAGCAATACAGGGATGTTTTTGTTAAACGGTGCCGACCTGAAATGCTCATCCATTTTGTTTGCCCCGTCCAGGAGTTTTTCGAAATTGTCGTATCCGATGGCGCACGCGATGGAGAGGCCAATGGCTGACCAGAGTGAGTATCGTCCGCCTACCCAATCCCAAAATTCAAACATATTATTCACATCAATTCCAAAGGCCTCAACAGCCTGCTTATTGGTGGAAAGTGCAGCGAAATGCTTTTTTACATCATCCTGCTTTGCGGATTTCAGAAACCAATCGCGCGCGCTGAAGGCATTTGTCATGGTTTCCTGTGTGGTGAAAGTCTTTGAGGCAACCAGAAAAAGCACAGTTTCGGGGTTTATCTTCTTAAGCGTTTCAGCAATATGTGTTCCATCGACATTCGAGACAAAATGGATATTGATGTGGTCTTTTTTGTATGACTTTAATGCTTCGGTAACCATCAAAGGCCCCAAATCAGATCCGCCTATTCCAATATTTACTATATCGGTGATTGCTTTACCTGTGAATCCTTTCCATTTACCTGAAATAATATCATTGCTGAATACTTTCATTTTCTCCAGCACGGCCCTTACTTCATGCATCACATCTTTCCCATCAACGAATACTTCTTTTGATGAACGGTTGCGTAATGCGGTATGCAAAACAGCCCGGGTTTCAGTTTTATTAATTTTTTCTCCGGAAAAGAAAGCTTCTATTGCAGTATTGAGACCGGTTTCGTCAGCCAGTTCAAGCAACAAGCTGATTGTCTCTTCTGTAATGAGATTTTTTGAGCAATCGACCAAAATGTCATCAAATTTCAGGGACATGGCCTCAAAGCGATGCGGGTTTGATTCGAACAAATCACGAAGATGATATTTCCTGGCAATTTCATAATGCGCGGTTAGCTTTTTCCATGCATTGGTGTCGGTCGGATTAATATTTTGTAACATATCTTTTTGCGTTTT
>CAYZWN010000187.1:0-8992 GCA_964482185.1 uncultured Roseivirgaceae bacterium | reverse complement strand
TGCCCTCCCCCGCTTTTACACATTTCCACAACTTTTAAGGCAATCTCTCCTTCATAAAATTCCCTCGGTCCGCTTACTGATAAATAATTAAAAAAGTCCACCATGCCGGGCAAATAATATACATCACCGTTTTGAAGTGGCTTACCATCTTTCTGGTAAATTTCATTACCTCTTGGTGAAGCAGTAAGAATCGGCCTCAGGATGTCAAGCTGATATTTCGTTTGCTCATGGAGTTTGATGCCCTTTTTCATTCTGTCCAATACCGGCATCATAATATCCTGCATAGGCATGGAGCCGAGGTCTTTGTGTACGGCAAACAACCCGGCAATATTACCGGGCACAGCGACCGATCCCAGACCAATGTGAAACTCCTGCTTTTTATCCCCAAAATCAACATATACTGAGCGGAAGTCAATTTCGTTTTTGGGGCGCTTTACACACGGTGTCTGTACAAAAAAATCGTACATGAGCGGTTTACCAACATTTGGACATGCCATTAAAAAACCTCCTCCTCCCGCCGAGGTAATGGAGGAGCTGGCCGCAAATGACATAAATGTAGCGGCAATGCAGGCATCGAAAGCATTACCGCCCGCTTTCAATATTTCTGCTCCTGCCTCGCAGGTTAGCGGGTCACCAGCAGCGATTACTCCTTTACAGTGAGAAGACATGTTTCAAAATAATGCATCGTTATGGTTAAAAAAAATTACCGCCAAGACTTTTGCTGGATATTAAGCATTGAATTCTAAATTAACTCCTAACTTTTTAAAGCACTAAAAATAAAGTCAAATCCCAAACCTGCCTTGCCTGAAGGTAGATGATTTTCAATGCTGAATTCCATATGGTTAAGAATTCTCTGAGCCAAAACCATCTCAGTGCTTTTTTGGAAACTTTTTCTCCCGGCAGCGCCAACAAACCATGATGATTTTTCGCCACTCGCATTGTGCAATCCAAAAATCCGCCACAGCACCGGTACTATTGCAAATCGGTATGGTTAAAAAAGCCACCATTCAGCTTTTACTCCAAGATAATAACCCCACCGCCTTTCACCGACAAACTCCAAATAGGGTGAGTAGAGGCTTTCCTTTGCATAATCATTATAGCGGGCAATAGAGGTAACAAATCTCAAATGCGGTCTGGCCCAGACATCTCTCGAGCCTGTCGGGACATAAATCGGAGCCAGTGAAATTTTAAACATTCCTGCTAAAGGATCAGTCCCATCCCTGCGCTGGGAATAATGCAATTCCGTGAGAAAATGGAAATAGTCGTCAAAAAAATATTCGTGTCTGGCACCTATGGTAAAATCCAGTTTTCTATTATACACCTCTTGTCCGTCGTAGGTAATAGCAAGATGATTGGTATCTGCGCCACCTTTGCTGGCAGTCATGATGATATACGCATTCAGCGCATTTTTCTCATTCAAATTGAACAATGCATGATTCACCAGGGAGATTGAATACGCCCCCCGAAAGTTTAAATTAGTGGTGTCTGGCGCCCCAAATGTGAGCCAGGTACGGGACACACCACCGTCACCCCCGTTGGCAATTCCGGTTCCATATCGCAATGCAAACTGGTTGAATGAACCGGGCAGTAAATATTTAAAATTATAAACATGCCTGAAGCCGAAAACAAAGCCGAAGTCGGATGGATAATCCTGAATCTGGAACTCATCTTTAGCACTTGCTGTAGTCACGACCGAATCAGCATCAGCCATCCTGTGAAATTCGCCTAAAAAAGTAAGGGTACTCTGCGGATTCAGTTGTATATCGTGCTCAACGATGCCTACCAGCCTTTGCCGCAAAGCTGTGCTCGGGGTTCCTGTTGCAATGTTCAGATAAAAGTAAGGCGGCAGAGTTGATGAGGTATCAGTAGAAGAAACAAAAAGTGCTGAGAATCTGGTGTTTTTATATTCAATGCCAAAGCCCTGGCCTGAGTGGTCGTTGAAATAAAAATGATCTGCAATATGCACATCCTGACCACGATAAAGCCTGGCGCCTATCCACATACTTAATGGTTTCCCATGTATTTCTCTGGCTTCTACATACATTTCGGGTAAGGCAAAGGCAAGACCACCCGCACTGACTGAAGAACTGTTGCCAAAGGAAGCTGCGCTGGTCGAGTATGCTGAAAGGCGCATTTGGAAATAAATTTGCGTACTATCACCCTTCTTTGGATTAAAAAAAAGAGCGGGTGCGATCTCGAGATAATCCTGCTCTTCCATCCTGCCCCCAATGCTGCCCATATTTTTAAGATTGAGCCTTCTGCCAATTGAACCACCATTGTCAAAGGTCCAGTCAACACCAACTCTCCCATAGGTGCCTATGCCAATGTTTTTATTGCCTACATTCTGATACATTATTTGAGCGTGTAGCTGCCCAGTCAATTTAACTAAAACTACAGTCCAAAATACGAACAAACATATTGTAAAGCTTCTCCGGCGGGTGCAAGGAATACTGACGCTCATGCTCAGGTTTCTACTTAATAATGTAATAATTCAGATACAGATCAAAAGTCAGCGGTCTGATGTTAAAATTTTCAGCAGCAGCAGCATCCTTCACAAGATTGGATAGTCCGTAATTAAGCCTGAACCCCAGTCCGAAGCTATCCGTAATATCAATATCAGAACCGATGGCAAGCATATTTGCAAAGTTATTGTAAAAATCCTGAACATTATTTTGATTTCCCACCAGCCAGGCCAGGTCATAGGCCACATACACTCCCACATCATCCGAAAAATCCAGGCCAAGCCCCAATGGAATCTTAATGAAATTAAGCGGCTGCTTGGTGTCGCCCTCCAGCGTGTAATGAGCGCCGGACTGTAAAAACCATCCAAGTTCGCCCAGATTGAGCTTAGCGCTTAGCCCTAAAAGATATCCTACTTTCCCTGCGCTGGAATTAATCTGATTGTCGCGCACCAGAGAAGAGAGCACAGCCCCACCAGTAAGGCCGGCCCGAAATTGCGCATTGGCAAGGAGCGGCAAAATAAATAGAATCAGCAAAAATCCTTTTCTTAAAAAATGCATCTTGTCAGAAAATAACAGGACAATATGCTAAAAGAATCAGAATTATGCTTAAAAATCTGACATTTTAAATGTTAAAATTCCAAGGATGTTTCGTGGCCGGAGGCCCGTAGTCAATGGGCAATATTCAATGGTCACTGGTAATTAAATATCTATCGACCTATCAACCTATCAACCTATCAACCTATCAACCTATCAACCTATCAACCTATCGACCTATCGACCTATCAACCTATCAACCTATCAACCTATCAACCTATCAACCTATCGACCTAATGACCTATCGACCTAATGACCTAATGACCTATCAACCTATCAACCTATCGACCTATCGACCTATCGACCTATCAACCTATCAACCTATCAACCTATCGACCTAATGACCTATCAACCTAACTTGGCAGATAACCCAAACCACAAGCATCAAAAAGCAAATAAATCCCAATAACCAAAATTTCAAACAACTAACAGGTTCTGGATATCCCGGATTGTTTTTTGGGATTTTATTGGGTTTTGGGATTTAATTTCTGGTGCCTGTGAAATAATCAAGCAGAGTTTATAGACTTAGGGACTAAGTATTTAAACCATTGAATGTTTACAGGACTTTTGCCTTAACCTTTACCTTTGCAAATACCTCAAGGTTGAAATACACAGGCCCCTGACTGAGCGTGCCGTTGAAATAAACTTTAATGGCCTGGTCCTTGTCAAAATATTCTGCAATGGTGTTTAGCTGGCTTTCAGACAGATTGAGTTTATGCTTGATATTATCATTCGAAAGATTGCTCAAATCCAATCCGCTCATTGCCACATTGATCGAGGGCGAAGAGGCACTGCGCTGGCTAAATCCCAGACTTCCGGTAAAGGTAGCAGTTGGGTATCCATCATAAGACCAGATGGAATAGGATATCTGACTTACGCTCCACTCCTTGATTTTATCAAGGTTGTCCGCGATGTCCTCGTCCGAATCGGCATCTATAACCATGGTATTCGAATACTGAATATTCGCATCGGTTTTAGACTCATTCACACTTAATGTGGAGTTCAATTCGCCATCAACATCTGTTTCGAGTAAGGAGCATTTTGAAAACAAAAAAAAGGCTGCCAAACAGGCAACGAAAGTTGTGGTTTTTAGATAGTTTTTCATGATCTTTTTGATTTGGATAATTAAATTGTGTGAACAGATTTCACTCGTATAATTTACTAAAAGGGATATTCTTTTCCGAGCAGATTAGAGGCTTTTTTAGTTTTATTTTGAATATTAATGTGTCATGCCGGAAAGTCAATTTTAATGTTGAAGGCTTTTAAATTCACCGAAAATTGATGCGTATTTTTGTCTGACCGATGATGTCGTTGTTTGTCCTTCAGGTTGATCTTTTAATCTGGACCATCAATATTTCACGAACAGATCACACCCGGAGGTATTGATTTAAAGCTAAACTTCATACTTTCGTGTTTTAATGATTTCAGATTATGCTTAAGAAAACAAAAATTGTCGCAACCATTTCAGACAGAAACTGTGATAAAGAATTTATAAAAACACTACAAAAGGCCGGCATGAATGTGGTCAGGCTCAACACGGCCCACCAGACACATGAAGACACGTTGAAAGTTGTGAATAACGTCAGGGCTGTCTCTGAAAAGATAGCTCTTCTGCTCGACACCAAAGGCCCGGAGATCAGAACTACCAAGGCAATCGAAAGCATTCCTGTGGTTTATGGTGATAAGGTAACAATAAAGGGTGATCCGGAAGGCATCACAAGTAAAGAATGTGTATATGTCAATTATAAGGGTTTTGTAAAAGATGTGCCGGTAGGAAGCCGTATCCTGATTGATGACGGAGAAATAGAGTTGATAGTGGAAAGTAAGGATAAGACCTCAATGCTTTGCATGGTAAATAACAATGGCGAAATCAGCGGTCGCAAAAGTGTGAATATCCCTTCGGTGCTCGTGAAGCTGCCAACCCTGAGTGAGAAAGACATAGGATTTATTCACTTTGCAGTTGATAATAACCTGGATTTCATTGCACATTCATTTGTTAGAAACAAGCAGGATGTGCTGGCAGTCCAGCGCATATTGGACGAGCGAAACAGCAATATCAAGATTATCGCGAAAATAGAAAACCAGGAAGGTGTAGATCATATTGATGAAATACTTGACCATGTGTATGGTGTGATGATTGCCCGCGGTGATCTCGCTGTTGAAATTCCCCAGGAACGCATACCGGTTATTCAAAAGATGATCATCAATAAGTGTATTGTAAGGCGAAAGCCGGTTATCACCGCGACCCAAATGCTGCACACCATGATCCAGAACCCCAGGCCAACGAGAGCGGAAATCAGCGATGTTGCGAATGCAGTTTACGACGGAACAGATGCAATCATGCTAAGCGGAGAAACAGCATATGGAAAATATCCGCTTGAAGCCGTAAAAACCATGGCAAACATCGCAAAGGAGATCGAAGTAGCAACTCCTCCGTTGAGGGAAACGCCACTCCTGATCATCAACAATGAGATATCTGCTTTTCTGGCACGCGCTTCAGTGAAGGCATCCAACGAACTCAACGCCAGGGCCATTATAGCTGATACAATGAAAGGCCGTACTGTACGGGCGCTGTCGGCATATCGCGGTAATAAGCTTATCTTTGCGCAATGCTACAATAAGCAGGTAATGCGTGAACTGGCTTTATCGTATGGCGTTTATCCAAATTTTTCAACACCATCCAAGACAAGCACAGAAGCATTTCTCTGTGACGCGCTGGAAGAACTTCAATATACTTTTAAAGTGAAAAAAAACGACAGGATAGTTGTGCTCGCTGGTAATTTCGGCCCTTCACACGGGCCTTCATTTATTGAAGTGAGTACGGCCGAAAACCTGAAACAAAAATGCCAGAAAACAAGCATCAATCCTTAACCCGGACGTTGTCAGCAAACAAACGAGCTCTGATTCTCATATTTGCCTCATTTCTTTTTTTTGGTTGCGGGCAAAAAAAGGAAGTAATTTTTCACTTTACACTTGGCCACCTGGCCAATGAAGATCATACCTGGCATTTGGCTGCAATCTACTTTGACAGCCTGCTCAACACAAGAACTGCTGGAAAAGTTAGAATAACCGTTTACCCGAATGAGCAATTAGGGAAGGAAGTGGAAATGATCCGGAGCATCCGCGCGGGTATCACGGATATGACCATTACAGCCGGCACGCTACAAAATTGGTGCAAAGAGGCCGCTTTCGCGGAAATGCCATTTTTATTGCACGATACCGCCCACCTGAAACTGCTGGTGAATGGCGCAATCGGAAATATGATCAGCGACCGCATCATGGAGCAAGCCGGTTTGCGGACTGTATGTTATTTTCAACGCGGACCGAGGCACCTGACATCCAACAGGCCGGTGCGGCATCCCTCTGATCTGAAAGGCATGATCATACGGGTGCCGAATGTGCCATCCTATGTCACGGCGTGGCAATCATTGGGAGCAAAGCCAACACCTATGGCCTTTTCAGAAGTGTTTACCTCACTTCAGCAAGGTACAGTAGAGGCGCAGGAAAACCCACTGGCAATGATAAGCAGCGCCAATTTTGCTGAAGTGCAGCAATATCTCAATCTGACCGGTCATGTATTAAGTTGGGTTTATGTTGTAATCGGTGCCCGGCAGTTTGATAGCATGCCGGAAGCATATCAGGAAATATTTCTTCAAGCAGCCTTGGACATGCAGGAATACGAACATAAGCTTTTCCTGGAAAAGGAGGATCTTTTTATGAAAGAGCTGATATCAAAAGGGATGAAAGTTGTAGAAGTAGATGTTGCCTCATTCACGGAGGTGGGTTCAAATGCAGTTTTTGAAAGCCTGGATGATGAAATGCAGCATTTTTATATGCAGATTAAAAATCTCTGAAAAAATTGCCGCTTAATTATCCATATCATCGGTCACGCTGAATTTATGGATATAAAACGAATAGCGCGGAGATGAATACAATGCATTCGTACCAAATATCAGAAATGCATTGTCGTACCAGTGCAAAATATTACCATCCCGCTCCAAACCCGGGGAATTGAAAACCGGATCAGGTAGTCCGATTTCAGTTTCTCCGACAATGTATTGGTCCGAAGCACCGTTATGAACCAAATGATGAATTTTATAACCATCCGTGTAAAAAGCGATCTGACCAGCCGGATTTGAATAGATAAATGCCTGCTGTCCATCAGCAAACGAAGAAAGTTCGTTCATTGAAAACGTATTATCCCATATTATTTTTCCGTTTTCATCGAGGCTCAGCAAGATGGCATGTGAATAATTTGTAACCTCCATTGGCTGATATGTGTACAAGTTTGTGTTGACGACACGCTCAGCTGTTTGAAGCACTTCGCCAACAAACTGCCAGTTTCCGTCTGCATAAAAAACAGACCTGGGCACATGGTTAATCTCATAAGATTTGCCACTACCACTTTTTAAATACTTCTGCCTGATTTTGGCCCTTGAATTTTCGTTGGCAATAAAATTGAAGTAATTACGCAGATTCACATAATCATAATAAAAAATCTGATTGGGAATACCTTCCCGAAAGACACCCGTAAATATCCCGGTCGAAAATTTGGATCGCCTTTTTCCAAAAACACCAACTATCGCTGTATTGCCTTTGGCATCGGTTTGGGCTATGGCATTGATGAGATGATACCCTTTTGATGATTCCAGTAGAATGTCGCGTATGTTTTCTCCGGCCTGATCAAATTTTTTAACAAGAATCACACTTGAATTGCTCTTTTTCATCCTGGAAATAATCTGAATATATTTCAAATCCTGGTTAACCGATGTATGCAGAATTTCGTTTTCCGCATCGAATAGTCCTTTAAGCACCAACGGCCGTGGATCGCCAAAACTAAATTTCAAAACCAGGGGCCGATTTTGATCTTGTCCAATCAGAAATAGTGCATTTTCCAGGGTTTCAAAATCAATCAATTCAGCAGGTAAAAACTCCGTTATCCTGAAAAATGTAATGCTCCTTTCCTGAAGATAGCAACGAACAAAAAAGATGCTTTTCATCGGAATATTTGTATCCTGAAAAAGGAGGTAGATACAACCCGAAGTATATTTAGCTGAGGCAAGCGCGAAATTCACCTCCGATTCAAAGCCTGAATCCCAGGCAAACTCAAGGTTTTTGTCAAAAAAAGTAATATGCCATGTTCTTTTATCAGGTGTGTATGAACCGGTAGTTTCCCGGTATATTGCAAGTCCATCTTCACCCATAGCCACTACGCCCGGCTGGTCTCCGGAATCAGCGATCGGCAGAAGGATATCCTGCTCTGCCACGAACTGCGCGGCAAGTGTCTGGCAAAAAACAATAAACAAAATAATCAGACGCATGGCGGGAATTTAAATTATACAAACGTACAAACCACGGGAATCCTCCAATGGTTTCGGTTTTTCCCCGGCACAATAACCTTTTTAGTCAGGTTTGTTCTGCAAACAATTCGTGGCTTTCAGTAAAAGCCTTAAATTCCAGCGCATTGCCACTCGGATCATAAACAAACATATAATGCTGCTCACCTTTTTTGCCTTTGTAGCGCACCTGCGGCTCGATGATGAATTCAGTGCCTGATACCATAAGTTTATTTGCCAATTGATTCCACTCGTCCATACTAAGTATCGCACCAAAATGATGAAGTGGCACTTCTTTACCATCCACCAGGGTCATTTCGATGTCTCGCTCCTTTTCATTTGACAAATGTGCTGATATCTGGTGTCCGAAAAAATCAAAATCCATCCAGCGATCCGTGCTGCGACCGATCGGGCAACCGAGTATATCATGATAAAACATTTTGGTAATGCCAAGACTTTTTACAGGAAATGCGAGGTGAAAAACAGATTGCATGCTTTTGGGTTTTAAAGAATTTTGTAAATATTAAGTTACATATTTTAGTATTTAAAAGGAGGTCTTTTTGGATGTTTTTCCTGATGAAAGCATCCTGAGTACCACTA
>CAYZWN010000186.1:3873-9145 GCA_964482185.1 uncultured Roseivirgaceae bacterium | reverse complement strand
TTAATCAACTGATCCATCGATTCAGTGATTTCCCAGAGACACCAAACTGAATTGGCGTTTATTTTCTCTAATTTTGCTACCGGCATGTGTTATAAGATGTCATCCATTGCGCAAGTTTATAAAAATTTCAAATAAACAAAGATTAATATTTGATAATGAAAATCAGCGTTGAAAAACTATATACGATGGATGGGCACCGTGATTGCGTGTACGGATTGGAAAAATCAGACAATCACCGCGTCTTTTTTTCATCAGCCGGCGATGGTATGATTGCTACATGGGATCTTCACGACCCCGAAAACGGGAAGCTAATGGCAAATATGAAAAATTCCGTTTATGCGATTCATTTTATACCCGAAAGCAATATCCTGATTGCAGGGCAGAATTTTGAAGGGATACATTTCATCGATGTGGCAAATGGCAAAGAGACCGCCTCTGTAAAAATATCCAATGCCCAGATTTTTGATATTAAAAGTCATGGCAACAGATTATTTGTCGCCTCAGCAGATGGCACCTTGTATGTGCTCGATATGGAGTCAAAAGCTTTTATAAAAAAGATCAGGCTATCTGATAAAAGCATCCGCGTCATGGCGATCAACGAAAAGCTGGGCGAAATAGCCCTCGGCCTGAGTGATAATTCTATCAGGATTCTCGATCTCGACAGCTTAGGCCCCAAATTCCTGATCAATGCCCATAAGCTTTCTGTATTTGCGCTTGCCTACCATCCCAAAACCAATGCGCTTATCAGTGGCAGCAGAGATGCGCACCTGAAATTCTGGTCTCCGGAAAATCAGTATAAAATGAGCGACTCAATTGTAGCACATATGTACGCCATTAATGACATCGCCATCAGCCCTCAGCATGATTTTTTTATCACGTGCAGCATGGACAAAACCATAAAAGTGTGGAATATTGAAGATTATAAGCTACTGAAGGTTATTGACAGATCGAGATATGCCGGCCACACTACGTCCATCAACAAAATAAAATGGATTGGCGATGAAGGCATGTTTATTTCCTGCAGCGATGACAAAAAAGTCAGTGTCTGGCGAGTAAAAAAGGACGGTGACAGTCAGTGAGTGCGCCTGCCATGAGCAAACCGCGGAAAAATGGTAATATTTACATAAAATATTGTTCTTTTGTGTTTTAATAGCGCAAAGAGCGCTATATTCACAATGCAGCAAACCAGGCAGAGATGAAAATAACGCCATTAGAAATAAGACAAAAGTCATTTGAGAAAGTATTCAGGGGCTATGACAAAGATGAGGTCACGGCATTTTTACAGGTACTCAGTGACGAATGGATCAAATCGAACGAGGAAAAAAGAGCCCTTGAGATCCGACTCGAAGCTGCTGAAAAAGAAATAGCCAAATTAAGGGAAGTAGAAACATCGCTTTACAAAACACTTAAAACGGCTGAGGATACCGGGGCCAGCATGATCGAACAGGCAAACAAGGCCGCAGAACTTCAGCTTAAAGAAACCCAAATCAAATCAGAATCGATGCTCCGGGAAGCCAGGGCCAAGGCCAATATGATTGTTGAAAACTCTGAAAAGCGCGCAAAAGAAATTATCGGACGTATGCTTTCTGAAATAAAAATTCTCGAGAACAATTTCACTGCAGCGCTTAATCTTAAAGAAAACCTCATCGCAGACCTCGTTAACCTCTCCTCAGCCACCCTGGAACGGACGCAAAAATTTAAAAAGCAAAAAGACAAACTGGACATTGAAAAATACATCAAGGAAGCCAAGACTTTTGCTGAAAACTACGATCTGAAAAATATTAAGTTCGGTGCCGGCAATGAGGATGAAGGCACAGCGTCTGACAGCCCTCAGTATAGCATTCGCTTTCAGAAACCTGAAAAAGCAGAAAAGCCGGAAAAAAACCCAAAATCTGAAAAATCGCCCAAAGCAGATATTACCGAACAATCCGATAATTCGGACCGCTCCTTTTTTGATATGCTCGATTGATGGGAAGAATTACACTTGAAGGACTTGAATTTTTTGCATTTCACGGTTATTACGACGAAGAACAGAAAATTGGAAATAAGTATGGCGTGGACATCACCGTAGAAACTGCTCTTGAAAAAGCCCAGGAAGACGATAAGCTCTCCGAAACGATCAATTACGAAGAATTATACCGCATTATTCGTGATGAAATGAACAAACCTTCGAGACTGCTCGAAAACATTGGTGGTCGAATCATGAAAGCAGTTTTTGCAAACTTTGCGCTCGTGACGTATATAGAAATACAAATTTCAAAATTCAACCCGCCCATCGGAGGCATTTGCAAAAGGGCGGTTGTATCGCTTTCAAGTGCAAGACCTGATTAATTCCCGTCACGGAAGACAAATCCGGCTTGCCCATCAACGACATCGTAATCCACTCTTTTACCAGCCAGGTACATCAGTTGCATTTTTTCCACAATGATGTCTATTTCCCTGTAAGAAAATATCTGGTCTTTTTCTGTAGCCAAATCAAACCCGATAACATACGAGGCAACCCCACACCCGGCAGATTTTACACCGAGTCTGAGCAGATAATGCTTTGGAATGCCCTTTTCTTTTCTGATCTCCAGGATTTTAGCATATGCCGGATCGCTGATGTCAATGGGCATTTTTTTTATAGTTTCCTCCACAGTAATCTTATTTCTCCTTAATGTGATCTGGCAAAATTAACTAAATTTGGCAAACACATATTTTTACGAAATTCTGGAGTAATGGAAATAATCGTTGAGTTTGGAAAAATACTGATCCCCGCAGCATTGGTTTTGTATGCCATGTATCTTACCATGAAGTCAATGCTGGCAAGAGAGATGGTATTGGCAGAAAACCGGTTTAAAGTAGAAAACAGCAAATCGGTCATACCGTTAAGATTGCAGGCATTTGAACGTATGTGTCTTTTTCTTGAGCGGCTCTCGCCCGGAAATCTGGTGCTCCGGCTCAACAGCGCATCTATGTCGGCAAAAGAACTGCAACAGCTTATGATCGCTGAAATCCGCGAGGAATTCAATCACAACTTATCTCAGCAGATATATTTAAGTGACGCAGCCTGGAAACAAATTAAGAATACCGTAGAAGATACGATTGCCCTGATCAATACGTCAGCTGAAAAATTGGGAAGCGATGCAAAAAGCGTGGAATTGGCCAAATTAATTTTTAGTGAAATGGAAAAACGAGAAATTGATTCAGTTGATGTGACGCTTTCGCTCGTTAAATCGGAAATCAGGGAATTGTTTTAAAAGATTTGATCATGAATTATTTGAAAAGTAAAAGTTTTCAGGAAGCCATGCGCAAAGCAGTTGGCATCGCCACCAATCCTGAAAAAATTTCTGAACTCATGGGTTCGGTATCAGATAAAATGTCCGATATGGATCAGAATAAAAAAAGAGTGGCGGAGTTTTTTGAAAAAGTCAAAACCTTTCTTCGTTTGTTGCGCGCCTACATCAGTGGAGAATACCGGGAAATCCCATGGAAATCGCTGCTGCTCATTATCGGTTCGCTCATCTATTTTATGATGCCACTCGACCTGATTCCGGACTTTATACCTGTTATGGGTTTTGCAGACGATATATCCATTATATTCCTGGTTTTTAAAAGTATCGCCCAGGATATTAGAGCTTTCGAAGACTTTGAATATCATAAATCTTAAATCAATCAACCTACCATATGAAAAAAACCGCACTGGTAGCCGGAAGCACAGGACTTGTTGGTAAAGAGCTTGTAAGCCGGCTCGCTCAAAGTCAGGCCTTCGATATCGTGACGGCTGTGGTACGCAAGGGCAGCAACATGATTCATGATGGTGTCGTTACCATCGAGGTGGACTATGAAAACCTTGACGCACATAAGGAAGATTTGCGGGCAGATGTGGTGTTTTGTTGCCTGGGCACGACAATGAAAAAAGCCGGATCGAGGGATAATTTTTATAAAGTAGATTTTACCTATCCATATGAATTGGCGAAAATTGCACTGCAAAACCAGAGCGAGCAGTTTAACCTGGTTACTTCTTTTAAAGCCGATTCCAAGTCACCTTTTTATTATAACCGGGTCAAAGGGGATGTGGAAGCAGCCATCCAAAAATTGGCAATACCAGCCATCAATATTTTCAGACCTTCGCTACTAATCGGAAACAGGCAGGAAAAACGAACGGGGGAGCAGTTTTTTGCAAAATTGGCAAAAGTGATGAAACCTCTTTTTAGAGGCAGGCTCAAAAAATATAAGCCGACGGAAGCAACACTCATTGCCAATGCCATGGTGAATGTGGCGCAAAAGGACCTGAACGGCTTGCATATATTTGAGCCGGATGATATTGATGTACTCGGCATGGAAAATATTTAAACATAATCCAGCGGACAGGTGATAGCAGTAATTCAGCGGGTTTCCGAAGCAGAGGTAAATATTGAGGGTATAACCAAAGGCAGAATAGGAAATGGATTGGTGGTGCTTTTAGGCATTGAAAATGAAGACGGGGAGGAGGATATTACATGGCTATCAAAAAAGATCACAAACCTCCGGATATTCGATGATGAGGCCGGTGTTATGAACAGAAGCTTGATCGATGTTTCGGGAGAGATGTTGCTTGTGAGCCAGTTTACACTGCACGCATCCACAAAAAAAGGAAACCGCCCTTCCTATATCAAAGCAGCCAGACCGGAGGTGGCCATTCCACTCTATGAGCAGTTTATTCAACAGGCCGAAGCTGATTTGGGGAAAAATATACAAACCGGCGAATTTGGCGCCATGATGCAGGTCTCACTGTGCAACGATGGCCCTGTGACCATTTTGATTGATACAAAAGACAAAAAGTAATGGAAATAAAGGAAGCCCAAAAACTGGTTGATGACTGGATAAAAACCGTTGGAGTCCGCTACTTTAACGAACTCACCAACATGGCCATGCTCACCGAAGAAGTAGGTGAGGTGGCGCGAATCATTGCGCGAAAATACGGCGAACAATCATTTAAGGAATCAGACAAAGCTAAGCGCCTGGACGACGAACTGGCCGACGTGCTCTGGGTACTGATCTGCCTGGCCAACCAGACTGGCGTTGACCTGACGGAAGCTTTCAAAAGAAACCTTGAAAAAAAGAATATCCGCGATTTTGAGCGGCATCAGAACAATCCAAAGCTGAAGGGTACATGATTTGAGCTATCAAATCCCCCAGATCAGTATCCCATCTCCAGGGTCTGTGCCCCCACAGAACTTGCCTTTTTTCCATATGCCGCGTTCATTCCAAATAAATCATTCACTGCAAAATAAAAAGTGCTGTTTTCTTT
>CAYZWN010000186.1:0-3773 GCA_964482185.1 uncultured Roseivirgaceae bacterium | reverse complement strand
CGAAACCTGAGATATTTATTAAGATTAACTGCTTAACTCAAGACGGAAGAAATAAAAATGATACAACTCCCGGGAAATAAACAAGTGGAACAATTCGGGCTCCGGGTTGTTTTATTATCTTTGTCGCTTAATCCTTGGGTAAAGAATTCTCTTTAGTTACGAATAGAAAAACCAAACAGATTTTAACCTGTCAGACTAATATAAGCCAGATGAGGTACATTCACATATTTTTTTCAATCATATTTTTCCTGTACTTACAACCACATTTAGTTTCCGGACAACTACAGAAAAATGTTTACAATACTGCTACATTCTGGTCTAAAACAGAGATAAACGAAATATTTGATAACACAAAATGGGGTGTAGGATTTGACTTTGTTTACCGGACAAAAAATGAATTGGGGCAAGGGAGCCCCTTCACTAGCATGCTCCGGCAAAGCTACCGGCCCTGGGTTCATTATCAGTTTTCGACAACGGCCAGATTCTCTATATCTCCTTTCGGTTACATGCGAACAAATGATTATATCGCTAAGCCAACAGATTATTTAAGGCAAATTTATGAAGAATATCGTGTGACATTTCAGTTTTTTCACCACTACAAACAAGCACAAGGCAGGATCATGCACACCTGGAGATATCGGTACGAACTCAGATGGCAGAACTTTCCTGCTGTGGATGATTTGCGTGATTTTAGTCGTTTTCGTATCAGATACAGGATAAGGGTGGGTTTAAATTCTGATGATTTTTATGCAAACAAAACACTATATGCTGCCATCTCGGATGAAATTGGAATTAACTGGGGCAAAAATGTGCCCTATATGTTTAATCAGAACAGGTTTTATGCGGGTCTGGGTTATCGTTTTCTTACCGGGGCAAGAGTTGAACTCAGGTATGTAAACCGCTACAGGGCAAGGGGTGGCACCGGATATGAATATGACCTTGATCAGGGCTTTATGGTTGGATTGTATGTCGATCAGATTTCACTGCTTGGCACAAAAGATATTTTAAAGGTTCGTTTTTTTGATTGATGAATAGAAAAGAAATAATAGCAATCTCAGTGATTGTAGTACTACTGCTTATCAGTGGTTGGCAATATCAGAAAGCCAGATTAACTGGCAAGAAGTATAAAGCTTTGCAGAATGAATCGCAGATCATGAAACTGCGAATTCGGGGAGATGATTTATTTATCCGGGGCCTCGCTGATTCCGCTCGGATTTATTATCAACAAATTGATTCGATTGCAGGGGATACCCTGGAAGTTCAGCGCATTTCTCAGGCCAGTTATTTTTTTGGAAGCAGGGACTCAGTTCAACTTGCAGAACTTCAGTCGAGGCTCAGTAGGGCCCAGGTGCGAATACTCGAATATCAGCAGAGAATCAGCAGCCTGGAACTGATGGAGATGGAAGAACCTATAGCGGAGTTTACCATCGAGCTGGATGCTGATGTAGAAATGCTCAGAGAGCAAATAATGGAAGCTAATCGCGAAATTCAACGTCTAAATACCGAGCGTGGAGTAATTACATTTTCAAGTTCAAAAAATGGTTTTGTGACCTATTTCGGTGTTATTAAAGATGGTCTTGCAAATGGCAAAGGCTACGGTTATTGGAAGAGCGGAAGCAGCTATGAAGGCGAATGGTTTGATAATATGCGCCATGGACAGGGTGTATTTGAGTGGCAGGATGGAGAAAAATATGAGGGGCAATATGAGTTTGACCAGAGACATGGTTTCGGAATATACTTAGCTAAAGCCGGAAAATATGAAGGAGAATGGAAGGATGATATGCGTCATGGCGAAGGTAAACTTTACGACCCCAATGGAAAATTAAAACTTCAGGGTATTTGGGAAAAAGATAAGCTCATCAAAACGATAAAATAATCTTGTAACGATCCGCCTGATTGAATGCCACAATGACTCCATTCCATTGGGGGTTCGGTTTCTCAATGGTTCAGCCCAGCCATGTCGTACGATTGAGTTACCTCACCAAGGTGTATGACCCAGCCCTCGGATCGGTTTCCAATGGCATATAACCTAGTTCTAGTCCATTCTCTATATAAATCAAAAGTGTAATTATCTCTGCACGCTCTCTCTGCGGTTTCCCAATACAGACTATGAAAGATGAATCAGGGTTATTTACCAATTACACTTCCAAACAGATCATTCCATGGCTTTTCCAAGACATTGAATTATAAATCAAATATTATTTACCTTAGTCCCAAAAGCACCCGAATGAAAATAGTATCGACCTTCCTCCTTTCTTTATTGAGTTTGCCTGCATTTATGGTTAGTGCCCAGGATTTGCCAGATTACCTGCCGGAAATAAAATACCATCTCACAGCCACGCCATGGAAACAATTTGACAATTCTAAGGAAGCTTACCTGAATGCCATTGAAGGAATGGCAAAAGTGGCGGCAACATTTCAGGATGAAGCCGGCGCCATCATCGATCCTTTTTTACATCGCGAACATCAGTATTCCACGCCGTATTTTGCCGTTGCCGTTGGATGTCTGATAAGCCAGGGCCGAACTCCCGAACTCATCGAGCCGGGTATCATGGCAATGGAAAAATCACTCAATGATTTTTCTAAAGGTGACCTATCAATTCCTGACCGGCATGGTGAATTCTATATCGCCGCCCTGAGTGAGGCAATGACTTTGTATGAAAATTTTGTTGCAAAGGATCGATTTGCACGGTGGGAAAATATGATGCAAACACCACTTGAAAAAATCTGGAAAGGACCAGAAAAGGGATTGAACAACTGGCGCACTTATGCGATGCGCGGTGAGTGGTCTCGTGCGCGGCATGGTTTCATCGAGCAGGATTTGGCGATAAGTTTTATCGAAAACCAGTGGAAAAACCATACTCAATACGAGCGTATTGCCATGGATAAATGGAATCTGTACCAGGACTGGAGCAGCGATCCGCAATCGCATGCCGTGGATGCCGTGGGTCGTGTAAATCTCACTGCCATGGTCTGGAACGATTACCCTGGTCCGTCTGGTGATGAAATGAAAAGTTTGCTTCGAAGAGGAAATCAGGCCTCCATGCTGCTCCAAAGTCCGGCAGGCCAGTGCCCGCCCAATGGCCGCACTGACAATCATGTATTCAATGATATCCTCTATCAGCTTATTTTTGAAATCATGGCTGAAGATGCTTTTGCAAACGGGAATATGCGCCTCGCCGGCCAATACAGAAGATCAGCCATGCTCGCTTTCAACAGCATTCAGCGTTGGAAGCGAAATGATGATAAATGGTCCGGTTCATTTTCAATAACTAAAAACCATTTTGAGCAGGGTGATCGCACGGGATATCAACCGGCCAGCCAGTGGGGTAACTATACCGGTGCCATGATGATGCACCTTGCCGAATGTTTTATGATACAAAAATCTGAAATTCTTCAGGTACCGGCTCCAACCGAAATAGGCGGCTATGCCCTTAAAACAGATGACCGGTTTTCCACTTTCGTGGCCAATGCCGGAGGTATGCAGGTGTTTATCAACCTGCGCGGGGCATCGGTTCCGAAATATGACAAATTCTGGACACCGCTGGGAGCAGTGCGATTTTCGAAAGTGAACTGGGACGACCGGCTCGGCCCGTCGGATGGCCAGACAAATGACCTGGGCATGCAGCAGGATGGCATTTCTTTCGGGCCGACATGGATGCACAATGATAATTGGATACGTCTGGCAGATATGGCCCGAAATTATGAAGGAACTGTGACAACCATGTTTGTTCATCCGCTTCTGGTGCGTTTTCGAGTGACCTATTCTTATG
>CAYZWN010000185.1:0-9216 GCA_964482185.1 uncultured Roseivirgaceae bacterium | reverse complement strand
TGATAAGTAAAACTTTGACCGGTTTGAAGTCTTTCGCCCGAAATCTCTTCACTTAAATAATACTTGCCTACCGGAACACTTTCCCTCAACGGATGCGGTGGCAACTCTTTGACCTTGATAGTCCTGGCTTTGGTCTTAAAGTCAATGGCATCTGCCTGCTTTGAGCGTCCGAAAAATGTCTGATTCTTAGCCACCTTGTATTTGATCATATTGAAATTAATTACCGGAAAGTTGATCGATTGCGTATTCAACGGGTAAAATGAGGCCTGAAACAATTTGTACTGCCGGTACCGCTTTTTGTTGATTTCAACACTTTCGGGATTCAGGTTGGTAATCCTGAAGTTCTCTTCCCAGCAATTGGCAGGGGTTATCTTTTTCTTGATCTCGGCGAGTTGCTCTGAAAGATCATTCGGCCACTCCAGATCGGCCCTGTTCGAAACGGATACATACAATGCCAGGGTGGCTGTGAAACCTTCTCCTACATAAACCTCATCCTTATCGATCGAGAGGGCAAGAAATGCATCTTCCTCGACTTCGATAAATTCCTGAGGCTCCCTTCGGCCAAAGAATTCTTCAAACGGATCGTATGAAAACGGATCGTATCTGCGCTGTTGTTGATCAGGGGGTCCCACCGTAACGGATTTTCCCTGAGAAGTTACGGTTTTATCATTCACATTTATTCTGAAAGGTGCGATGGTAAATGTGCCTTCCTGCAACGGTACGTAATTCTGCGTGATGCTTTGGGTTGTGGAATACTGGCCGTTTATGATATTGGTGGAGGAGGATGTGGACTGGCCAACTCTGTTAAAGCCCGGGATTTCCGGAAAGTTATCAATGTTTCTGATGCGGTCATTTTCTACTTCTACCGTAATAGTGAATGCCTGGTTCATGGCAATGTTGTCAGGCCCCAGAATAATTTTGATATTTTGAGCCTGAATTGTGCACCAAAAGCCGTTTAAAATCGTAATAAATATAATAATGAGTTTTTCTCTCATGTTTTTTTAAATTGATAACGAAACCGGATTATTCGTTATTTCGAAACGCACAAAGTTACCAGAAACGGATGATAAGACGAAATAAAAAGGTTACTGAAAATGCACTGAGAGGAATTAACGATGATGAATAAATTTATGTCCAACCCAAACGATGATTGCCTATGCTCAAATACGCGAAGGAAATTTTAACAAAGGTTAGTTTTGACGCCCAGCTTTTTGAGAAAGAGCTGAAAAAGGCCATAAAAATGTTGGTAGGAGAAGAACTGGTCGAACTCAAAAATTGGTGTTACGAGAAGTTCGGTAAGTTGTATCACACCTTGATCAACAGGTGTTTTCGTCAGGTATCGATTAATTAAAATCCAATCCCGCTCCGGCGGGATTTTTTTTGATAAAGCTGATGTTTCGTTGCAGACCGCTCAACTTTGTTCTTTTTACCGGAGAGTCTTTGAATAACTGATTGAATGCCTCAATCGTAAATTCAGATCGATTATTTTCGGTAAGTTCCCGAACTCCTTCTGTCATTTCAAATTGTGGCTCCTGATGCATTTTTGCAAATCTGTTCCAGGGGCAAACCTCCTGACATACATCGCACCCAAATACCCAATCGTTATACTGATCCTGAAACATTTCCGGGATTGAATCTTTCAGCTCAATGGTCAGGTATGAGATACATTTGCTCGCGTCAAGCAGATACGGTGCGGCGAAGGCACTGGTAGGGCAGGCATCCAGACATCGTGTGCAGGTACCACAATAATCTTTGATCGGACCATCATACTCCAGCTCCAGGTCAACTATGGCTTCGGCAATAAAAAAGTAGCTCCCGAATTGCTTGTTGATCAGCAGGGTATTTTTTCCGAGCCACCCAAGACCGCTTCTGGCGGCCCATTGTCGCTCCATCACCGGAGCAGAATCGACGAAAATCCTTCCGTTGAACTGACCGATCCCGGCATTCAGATCCTCAATCAATGTTCTGAGTTTTTCTTTGATTACGAAGTGATAATCTTTCCCATAGGCATACCGTGCAACACGAAAACCACCTGCCGGTTTTTCTTCTTTACCGGGGAAATAGTTATACAACAAAGTGATTACAGACTTAGCACCGGGCACCAGCTCCGCCGGGTTTACGCGCTTTTCAAAGTGATTTTCCATATACGACATTTTACCATGGAAACCCCTTGAAAGCCAATCCTCTAATTTTCCGGCGTCTTCCTCAGATCGCTCCGCTTTGGATATACCACAAAAATCAAAACCGTGCAGGGTGGCTTTTTCTTTAATAATCCTGGAATACTTCTCTTTGGATGAATAATTCAAGTTGCTGTTAAAATAATGTGCCTGTGCGGCCGGGCATCTCAAGACCGAGATGCCGGTAAGCCAGTGCCGTTGTTTCTCTGCCCCTTGCCGTGCGCTTAACGTAACCTTCCTGGATCAGGAATGGCTCATATACTTCCTCTATTGTTTCCCCCTCCTCACCGCAGGCAGTTGCTATGGTAGATAATCCCACAGGACCTCCGCTAAATTTTTCGATGATTGTCCTTAATATACGGTTGTCCATTTCATCCAGCCCATGCTCGTCCACGTCCAATGCTTTGAGGGCCATTTCCGCGATCTCTTTCGTGATGGTGCCATCGCCTTTTATTTCTGCAAAATCTCGTGTACGCCGGAGGAGGTTGTTGGCGATTCTTGGCGTTCCGCGACTTCTCGTGGCGATTTCTTCTGCGGCATCAGTTACTATGGGGCAATTAAGAATTTTTGCTGATCGCAGCACAATTTTAGTAAGCAGCGCCGCATTGTAGTACTCGAGACGGGCGTTGATGCCAAACCTCGCCCTGAGCGGAGAGGTGAGCAAGCCGGCTCTTGTGGTAGCACCGATCAAAGTAAAAGGATTCAGGTTGATTTGCACTGAGCGTGCATTCGGCCCGGAGTCGAGCATGATATCTATGCGATAATCCTCCATGGCGGAATAAAGATATTCTTCCACAACCGGATTCAGACGGTGGATTTCATCGATAAACAAGACATCCCCTGTTTCAAGGTTTGTGAGTAACCCGGCCAAATCTCCTGGTTTATCCAGTACCGGGCCTGAGGTCATCTTCAGGTTCGAATTCATCTCATTGGAAATGATATGAGAAAGTGTCGTTTTGCCGAGCCCCGGAGGACCGTGCAGCAACACATGATCCAACGGTTCGTTGCGACGGGTGGCAGCCTTTACGAAAACCTTAACGTTTTCAATGACCTTTGCCTGGCCAAAAAAATCGTCAAATGACTGGGGTCTGAGCGCACGTTCAAATTCCCTGTCAGAAGGATTCAGGCCTGAAACATCACCGGTTAAATAGTCTTCTCTCATTCATTCAGTAGATCAGGCCTCTAAGATATGCGATTAGCCTTTAAAGTAAAAAGGAAATAAAACCGCTTTCATTCCAGCTGTTTTTTCTATTGGTGGAATTATGGAAGAAGGGCGACCTGATTTTCTTTTTCTGAACTTATTTGCTCTCTGTGCTGATCGTAGAGTTCAAGAAAAGCAGGCAATAATTTACTGGAAAAATTGGATGGCGAATTGGTGAGAATGCAAACACCAATACCATCATTTGTGATGATGGCAAGTTGACTCCTGTATCCGTTCACATATCCACCATGATAAGCTACCTTATCATCTCCATTCTGGACAATTCTCCAGCCGAGGCCGTAATAAGATTTTTTGTAATTTTTCCATCTGCTGAAATACTTCCACCGGATATTGGTATTGATTTGTGGCTCAAAAATATCATCGAGCATTTGCTGGCTGATGATCTCAGGTCTGTGGCCGGTAAGCGCAATCATGTAATTGGCCATATCAGAAATGCTGGCATTAATTCCGCCTGCAGATGACGCATTGTAATAGGTAGGTGAAATTTTGCCCGAGGCCCAGCCGCTGAATCGCGCATAGTTTGGGAAGGCCTTATTTTCATTGATCATCATCGATTCGTAATCGAGCGAAGCATCTGTCATTTTTAAAGGGCCGAATATCTCTTTTTCCATAAGAGAATTGAAATCAGTGCCCATGGCCCCTGCCAGCACCGGCTCTATCACACCGTATGCAACGTTCTGGTAGCTGAATAATTTTCCGGGCTCTGTCATCAATTGCACGTCTTTCAGCGATGCAATCATATCATCGAGTGTTCTGCCGTCTTCTATAAAATTGGTGTAAGCGTGTGGAATAAGACCCGTGCTTTGAGAAAGGATATGCTTCACTTCCATTTTTTCCGCGTAAGCAGGATTCTGCAGTTGAAAATCCGGAAAATACTTTTGCACCTTATCTTCCCATGACAATTTTCCTTTGTTCACCAAAATGGATGTCAGGGTGCCTGAAAACGTTTTTGATACAGAAGCGATTCTGAAAGTGGTGTGCTCGTCAACAGGATCGTCTGTTCCGACACGTTTTACGCCAAGTCCCTCGCCATAAACAATGCGACCATCTTTAACAACTGCAATGGCCGCACCGGGTGCCTTTGATTCTCTGAACATATCGTGTGCCATCTGCCTGAATTCTTCAACAAACTGATCGAGAGCAGGATAGTGTACCGGAAGATCCGGTGAAAAGTCCTCTTTCGAGGTCATGGAAGTGGAGATATGAAGGAGTATGAATGTCAGGGCTCCTACTATTTGAAATTTAAGTGCTCTCACAATTGTGATTCTATCAATAAGTGAATTAAAAATCTTTACCAAGTACAACATCCTAACCAACAACCTGTTTAACAATCACTTAAAAAAATCAATGGCAAATCTGGCCTTTGGATTTCCCCTTTTTAAAGTTCAAATATAAGCAATATGAACTAATCGTTTATATTTCAATAGGTTGTGAGGATATCTCGCGTGTAACCTTAATGTAAACAATCGGTAAAATAAGGCTTTTTTTATTAAAAAATGAAAAGCATGACATTTTTCATGCATCAATTGCTGAGATGCAATTTCGAATAATATGACGTCAGAATGGAAAGTTCCCGCCTTTTACGGATGATATTTTTATGTCGATCTAAGCAAATAAATGTTGTGTTTTTTGAGCATTTCGTATGATTCTATTCGATCAAGACACTCGAAAAACTTTTGTAGCCCCCCGGTTTGTTGTTGGCATTACATCGCGGAGTGACCTTTATATATCTGTATGCGGTTCAATAAAATAGAAGAATAACTTATCTTGCGCCGAATTTTTCACATCCTATGACGAGAAAGGATTTTCTAAGATTGTTTTACCCTGTTTTACTGGTTGCCCTTGTTTTTATTGTATGGAAATACAGAGAAAGCAAAAAACAAATATTGCAACAGGTAGAGGTCTCAGGAACGACCATGGGCACCATTGGGTATTCAGTAAAATACTTCAGTCCTACAGGCTGGAATTATGGTGATCAGATTGATTCTTTATTAAAAGTCTGGAATCAGTCGCTTTCCACTTACATACCTTCTTCTGAGATTTCCAGATTTAACTCAGGAAATTCATGCTTTCAGTTTGAGTCAGCGTACTTTCTCCCCGTGCTGCAGGCCAGTCGCGATGTTTATGAAAAATCGGGCGGCGCCTTCGACCCTACTGTGGGTCCATTGGTGAATGCCTGGGGTTTTGGACCCGAAAAATCCATGACTCCCGATAGCTCGCGGATTGATTCTTTAATGGCATTTATTGGCTTTGATAAGGTGCGTTTTGACAGTGAAAAGGTTTGTAAATCGGCAGCAGGTGTACAGCTTGATTTCTCAGCCATTGCCAAAGGGTACGCGGTGGATGTGGTTGCGGATTTTCTTGTTGAAAAGGGTGTCGAAAGCATGCTTATCGAAATTGGAGGTGAGATTGTTTGCAAAGGTCGCAAGCCCAATGGCGAACTATGGCGAACGGCCGTGGAAGACCCGACTGTTGCCGTGTATGACAGAAAAATACTTGCAGTCGTGAATTTCACCGATAAGGCGGTGGCTACCTCCGGAAATTACAGGAATTATTACGTTAAGGACGGAAAAAAATACGCGCATACGATCGATCCGGCTTCTGGCTATCCTGTTTTTCATGAACTGCTCAGCGCTTCGGTATTTGCGCCAAACTGCATGATGGCAGATGCCTATGCGACGGCATTTATGGTAATGGGTCTTGAGCGCACTAAAGAGGTATTAAAAACAGATCCGAGACTTGACGCCTATCTTATTTTTACCACAGAAGATGGATCTATTGATTCTTTTATAACAGACGGAATAGCCAATGCAATCGAACGACCGGACACTTCAAAGTAATCCCTGGTTTGGCGCGTGGTTTGATTCGCCATACTACCATATTTTATATCAGCACCGAGATCATGAAGAGGCGCACTTATTCATTGACCGGTTGGCTGGATACCTGAATTTCAACTCAGATGACCGTATTTTGGATCTCGCCTGTGGAAAGGGGCGCCATGCAATCTATCTGAATAAAAAAGGTTTTGATGTGGTTGGCGTTGATCTGGCGCAACAGAACATCCGGTATGCTAAAAGATTTGAGAATCCCAGGCTTCGGTTTGATGTGCATGATATGCGCTTGCCATTCCGGGAAGAAAAGTTCGATTATATCCTTAATTTGTTTACCAGTTTTGGCTATTTCGATCATCCGGGAGAGAACCAGCAGGCAATCAATGCCATGGCAGAAAACCTGTGGAAGGGTGGAAAAGTGGTGATCGACTTTCTGAATACCTTCACTGTGGTGAATGATCTGGTTCCTGAAGAAATTAAATCAATCAATGGCATTGAGTTTCATATACGGAAATTCCTGGAAGGTGAATTTATTGTTAAGGATATCTTTTTTGAGGATAATGGGAAAGACTTTCATTTCCAGGAAAAGGTGAAGGCCGTTACCCGGGTGCGGTTTCTGGAATATTTTAAACATGCCGGATTTGAAGTGCTTGACCTGTTTGGCGACTATGATCTAAACCCATATTTTGCCGAAAAATCTGAACGAATGATATTTATACTTAGAAAGTAATACATGAACATCCTTTACATCTTCATTCTTTTTATCTCTGCATTCATACCCGGGCTTGTGATTATCAGGCTTCAAAAGCCACTGAAGCTTGATCTTAAATACATGCTTGTATTTGCAGGGGCATTTATTTTTTCGATTACGATCGTGCATCTGCTTCCTGAATTGCTTACCGCCTCTGTGAATCCCCGGCGAATCGGATTGTTTGTACTTGTTGGATTTTTCATGCAAATATTTATTGATTTCGCAACTTCAGGTGTGGAACATGGCCACGTGCATGCCCACCACCATCACAGCCGGATATCTCCGGTCACGCTGATGATTGGTTTGTGTTTGCATGCCCTTATGGACGGCAGCATATTGGTACATCCCGGCAACCATGAGTCCGGTCAGCACACTACAGGCTTGCTGATTGGCATTGTGCTGCACAAAATTCCGGCGGCCATCGCACTGATGAGTGTGCTGGGCGCCATGATCAAAAATAAAAGCAACTTGCTGATTTTGCTTTTGATATTCAGTATTGCATCACCCCTGGGATTGATCTTCAGTGAAATGCTCAGCGCCAGTGAAATATTGAGTGGTGAAGGTTTCCTGATTCTCTTTGCCATAGTCAGCGGTAATTTTCTGCATATTTCCACAACCATTTATTTTGAATCGAGCCCGGACCATTCGTTCCACAGAAAAAAAATTGTCATCAGCTTGATCGGCGCCATGCTGGCCATCATGATTGAGTTCCTGAATCATTAACTCAAGTTTCGCAGATAAATACAAATATATTAACTGCCTATAATTCAATTGATTAAAACTTAGCGTGCTTTGTGTTTGCCTTTGTGACCCTTGCGGTAAAAAAATAAAACTGCAAAAAGGCAAAGAAGACGCTGTGTTCGCAAATTGATTAATAGCAAAATGGAATTTTTCTATGGTTTAAAATCAACACATTGTACATTTTGTACTATAATAAATACTTGAATATCAATATTATTTAAAAGTTGAGAAACTTGAGTCATTAATGAATCTGCACCAGAAGGCATTTGTTGGTCTGTCATGAGCCAAAATAGATTCTGAAAAAACATTTCTAAAGAAAAATTTATATCTTTCAAATCTTATTTTATGCGATTGCGCAGAATAATCTATAAATCACAAATTCTAAACACTGAACCAAAAAACGAAACATTATGGCGCGAAAAATCCACACCCTTGCAGGCTACATTCATGAATACCAGCGAAGCGTTATGGATCCCGATGCTTTCTGGACACAGTTGGCAGAGACATTTCACTGGAAAAAACGATGGGATAAGGTCGTTGAATGGGAATTTCAAACTCCAAGCGTCAGTTGGTTTGTTAATGGAAAACTGAATATTACAGAAAACATATTTGAAAGATATCTTTACACCCGGCGAGACCAACCTGCCATCATCTGGGAGCCTAACGACCCCAATGAAGCACACAGAACACTCACCTACCGCGAGCTTTACGAGCAAACGTGCCAGTTTGCCAACGCACTCATAGCACAGGGTGTAAAAAAAGGTGACAGGGTAATTATTTACATGCCAATGGTACCCGAGGCTACCATTGCCATGCTGGCCTGCGCCCGGATTGGTGCAGTACACTCTGTAGTGTTTGCCGGGTTTTCAGCAGCATCGCTCGCTGACAGAATCAATGACTGCCAAGCTAAAGTTGTTCTGACGGCTGATGGAAATTTCAGAGGCGCCAAATCGATTCCTGTAAAGGAAGTCGTTGATGAGGCTATCGAAAGTACTACCACCATAGAAAAGGTGATCGTTCTGGAAAGAACTAAAAGTCCGGTGACTATGAAAGCTGGCAGGGATATCTGGTGGCACGATGCTATTGAAGGAATGTCCATGGAACATGTAGCAGAAACCATGGATTCAGAAGACATGTTGTTCATCCTATACACCTCCGGCTCAACCGGAAAACCGAAAGGCATTGTGCATACATGCGGCGGCTATATGGTTTACACCTATTACACTTTTAAAAATGTATTTCAGTATAGCGATGAGGATGTCTATTGGTGCACGGCCGATATTGGCTGGATAACCGGCCATTCCTATATCGTCTATGGCCCATTGCTGGCAGGCGCGACAACACTGATGTTTGAAGGTGTGCCCACCTATCCGCATCCCGGCAGATTCTGGGAAATTGTAGATAAGTACAAGGTCAACCAGTTTTACACAGCCCCGACTGCCATCCGGGCGCTCGAGGCTTACGGACTGGAGCCTGTGTTGCCATACAAGCTTG
>CAYZWN010000184.1:0-9217 GCA_964482185.1 uncultured Roseivirgaceae bacterium | reverse complement strand
CATGGCTGAGACCGGTCTTCCCGAAGCGCGCATTGTCGGCGAGCGCGGACGAACCGTAAATCAGCTCAAGTTGTTTTCCTCCGTGGTTGCTGAAGGAACATTTTTGGAAGTTTCCATCGACACGGCACAACCTGAGCGCAGTCCCATCCCAAAGCCTGACATCAGAATGATGTATCTCCCTATAGGACCCATAGCGGTATTTGGGGCAAGTAATTTTCCGCTTGCATTCTCCGTGGCAGGTGGCGATACGGCTTCCGCCCTTGCTGCGGGTTGCCCGGTAGTAGTGAAGGCGCATCCGGCTCATCCGGGCACATCAGAGCTTGTAGGCCAGGCAATAAAAAAAGCCGCGGAAGAAACTGGGATGCCTGATGGTGTTTTCAGTTTATTGCAGGGTAAAACTATCGCTGTCGGTGAAGCCATGGTTAAACACGATCTCGCTCAGGCAGTAACATTTACCGGCTCATTTCAAGGCGGCACGTCGCTGTTTAAAATTGCCACAAGCCGAAAAATACCCATCCCCTGCTTTGCCGAAATGGGCAGTGTCAATCCTGTTTTTCTTCTGCCAGGACGACTCCGGGAACAGCCTGCTTTCATAGCTGATCAGTACATCGATTCCGTAACACTTGGCGCAGGCCAGTTTTGTACCAACCCGGGACTCGTGATCGGGATTAAAAGTCCGGAATTGAGCGCGTTTATTGACCGCGCCAAGGAAAAAGTCAATGCATCCCCCGGAGGAATCATGCTGCATGCCGGTATTAAAGCGAACTATGAAAAATCACTGAAAACAGTGTCCGGACAAGAAAATGTAGCCTCGATAGCCAGGGGAGCCGGTGAAGGCGTTACAACCGGTATCTCAGAACTTCTGATGACAGATGGCTCATCATTTGTAAAAAAACCTGAAATGCAGGAAGAAATTTTTGGCCCCGCATCCATGATTATTGTGTGTGACGATGAAGATCAATTACTTATGGCAGCTAAAACGCTTCAGGGTAATCTGACCGCAACCCTGCAGGCCACCGCAGAAGACCTTCAACGATTCACGGCACTAATCAGATTGCTCGAACGAAAAGTCGGTCGCCTGCTGGTAAACGGATTCCCGACCGGTGTGGAAGTTTGTCATTCCATGATGCATGGTGGCCCCTATCCGGCTACAACGGACAGCCGTTTTACTTCCGTAGGTACAGCTGCCATCAAACGTTTCCTAAGACCGGTCTGCTATCAAAACTTCCCCGAGTCAGCCCTTTCCGAGGAGCTTCATATAAATCATGAAGGGAACCTGCGTCAAAAAATTAATGGGGAATATTCATGACATATCAACAGTAGATTGTCTGTTTTCCGGGGATCTTTAATGTGTTCGGATAAAACGCTTTTCACAGTTTTACACACTTTAGACGAAGCATCAACTTTGCGCCTTCGCGACTTTGCGGTTAATTTTAATCAACATTTCGATTTACCATTAAATATAAACAGCATTACTTTCACAGATAAGAGATAGGGTTTATTTGTGCAAGCGCTGAGACGGAGAGACGCAGGGTTTCTACTCATATAAATATCATACTTTGAGTCCCTGCGCCTATGGGAGAAAATCACCCGTCACTGAATCATTGACATGTCAATAGTATTACTATTGCATATGAATATTTTACTTTATTTTTTAAAAGTATTGTAACCTTTTTAGAGAGTTATAGTTTATTAGGCTGTAAAATATCATTCATGCAGGACATTTTAAAAACCCTAAAAGTCAAGGTAAACGAAAAAATTTATCTGAAAGACCCTGAATCTTCCGAACTTGGACGGAACATTGTGAAACAGAGCATTGTTATGATTCACGAGATGGGTCTGGAATCCTTTACCTTCAAAAAGCTCGCGCTGCAGCTCAACACAACTGAAAGTACGATTTACCGGTATTTCGAGAACAAGCACAAATTGTTGCTGTTCCTGATGTCCTGGTACTGGGGATGGATCGAATATGAAATGGTCCTTTCTTCTATCAATATTGCTGATCCGGTTGAAAAGTTGAGAAATACGATACTAACTCTGTGCAATCCGTTGCAGGGAGGCATAGAGCATGAGCACTATGATATGGAGCCACTGCACAATCTGGTTATTGAGGAATCTTCCAAGGCATTCCTCACCAAAGATGTTGACGCAGAAAACGAGGACGGGCTTTTTTCCAATTTTAAAAGGATTAATGACAGACTGATAAAAAACATCCTCGAAATCAATCCAAACTACCAATATGCCAACACACTTGCCTCTGTGATCATTGATAGCTGTAACCAACAAAAGTTCATTGCACAGCACTTCCCCACCCTGACCGACATCAGTAAAAAAGGGAACAGCCTTGAGGGCTTTATAATTAACATGGCCATAAAAACAATTAGTGAAAAGTAAAAAATGAGCGACATTCATCCATTAAGACGACTATACAAACTGTTACTCCCGGAGCAGAAAGATATCATCTATATTTATCTCTACGCCATATTCAATGGTCTGGTCAGTCTATCGCTTCCTCTTGGAATTCAGGCAATAATTAACCTGATTACAGGTGGTCAGATATCCACATCATGGACGGTTCTTGTAACGTTTGTAATGATCGGTATCGCCATGACAGGCGGATTGCAGGTTGTGCAACTTGCCATAACAGAAAAATTACAACAAAGAATATTCACCAGGTCCTCATTTGAGTTTGCATACCGAATTCCGAGAATTAAGCTTGAATCAGTGTATGGAGCGCATGTCCCCGAATTGGTGAACCGGTTTTTTGACACCCTTACTGTTCAAAAGGGATTATCAAAAATTCTGATCGATTTCTCCGCTGCAACCCTTCAGATTATATTTGGTCTTATTCTGTTATCGTTCTACCATCCGTTTTTCATTCTGTTTGGTATTTTGCTGGTTTCAGTTTTCTTTTTGATATTCAGAATCACCGGCCCTGAAGGGTTGCGCACCTCGATCATGGAATCTAAATACAAATACCAAATGGCGCAATGGCTGGAAGAAATCGGAGGAAATATTGAAACTTTTAAGCTGGCGGGCAATACAGATTTACCTTTAGAACGCACCGATAAACTTGTCACGAAATACCTCTCCGCACGGAAAAGTCATTTCAGGATACTGGTGAAGCAGTACATCAATATGATTGGTTTCAAACTCCTGATCGCCGCAGGATTACTAATTATGGGTAGCATTTTGGTGTTGAACCAGCAGATCAATCTTGGTCAGTTTGTAGCGGCGGAGATTGTGATATTGCTGATCATCAATTCGGCAGAAAAGTTGATTCTCAGTCTGGAAACAATCTATGACGTACTGACCGCCCTTGACAAAATGGGCCACGTCACGGACCTGCCATTGGAAACTTTTGGCGGAGTAGAAATTCAGGATATTGAAAGAAGCGGAATGTCTGTTCAAATCAGAAATCTTACTTATTCTTTCCCGGGAAAAAACAGGCCAACCTTACAAAATCTCAACCTGGAAATTAAACCCAACGAACGCATCTGTCTTGCAGGCTATAACGGATCTGGAAAATCAACCTTAGTCAAAATCATTGCCGGCTTATACCAGAATTTTGATGGAACAATCAGCTATAATAATATACCGCTCAGCAACCTTAATATTGAAAACCTGCGCACATACATCGGAGACAGCCTTGATGAAGAAGACCTTTTTTATGGCACACTTTACGAGAACATCTCCCTGGGCAGGCGGGGTGTAAGCCTTCAAAAAGTCATGCAGATCGCCAACCGTGTTTACCTTGCCGATTATATTCATAATCTTCCTGACGGATTAAATACGATGATTAACCCAAAGGGGAAAAATTTGTCAGACAGCGCAAAATCGAAAATCATTCTTGCAAGAAGTCTCGCTTGTGAAACAAGGCTGCTGCTTGTAACTGACCACCTGAACCGGCTTGACACGGTTGAATATGAAAAAATACTGAACTTTATCATGAGTCGGGAAAATAATTGGACTCTACTCGCAATCTCCAATCAAAGCGAGGTCGCAGCTAAATGTGATCGGGTAATTGTAATGAAAGACGGCAACGTATTGGAGCAGGGTCCTTTCAATCAAATTTCCAGCAAGGAAATATTTTATAAAGTCAAAACCGCATAAAACATGCTTAATATATCAGAAAACCGGATAGTGGATCGAATAGATACCCATCGATACAAATCCTTTGGTGAAGTTTTGAGCAAAGAAACAGGCAGAACATTTATCAAATTATTTATCGGTTTCAATGTGTTTTTACTCCTGACTGTATTTCTTCCGTGGACGCAAAATATCCGTGCAAGAGGTTTTGTAACTACCCTGAAACCTGATCAGAGGCCTCAAAATGTGCATACAATTATTCCTGGCAGAATTGAAAAGTGGTTTGTGCAGGAAGGCGACTACGTAGCCAAAGGTGATACTATTTTGTATATCTCTGAAATAAAGGATGATTACCTTGACCCAAATTTGCTGGGCAATACGGAACAACAGATTGAAGCAAAGGAATTCACCAGAAAATCTTATGATGAAAAAGTTTTAGCGCTCGAAAAACAAATCGCTGCGCTTCAAAACATGCTGTTACTAAAAATGGAGCAAACGCGCAACAAATTGCTTCAGGCTCAACTTAAAGTTACGGCTGACAGTATTGAATATGAAGTTGCCCGAACCAATTTCAGTATTGCCGAAAGGCAATTGGTGCGCATGCAAGAGCTTTACAAACAGGGCCTCAAATCGCTCACTGACCTGGAAAGCAGGACTCTGCAACTACAGGAAAGCCAGGCCAGGCTGATCGGGTTTGAAAGCAAGCTGCTAAGCGGCCGCAACGAACTGATCAATGCAAAACTGGAACTCTCCTCTGTGGAAGCTGAATACCAGGATAAATTAGCTAAAGCCAATTCTGAAAAATTTTCCGCTTTGTCGAGTTCGTTCACAACGAATGCAGAAGTTAGTAAACTTCAGAACCAGTATATGAATTATTCTGTGCGAACAGGTCTGTATTATATCCTCGCTCCGCAAAATGGTTACATCACCCAGGCGATCAAAACCGGTTTAGGAGAAACGATCAAAGAAGGTGCTGCAATTGTGAGCATCATGCCTGCCCATTATGATCTTGCCGTCGAGATGTATGTAAAACCCATGGACCTGCCATTATTGAGCAGGGGTCAGCCGGTTCGCTTTATGTTTGATGGCTGGCCTGCCATCATTTTTTCAGGTTGGCCCAATGTATCTTATGGCACTTTTGGCGGAAAAATCGTAGCCATAGACAATTTTACCAGTAAAGAGTCCAAGTACAGAATCCTTGTTGCGCCGGATGAAGCTGACACGCCCTGGCCTGAGGCGATCAGGATCGGATCGGGCGCGAATGGTTTTGCATTGTTGAGAGATGTGCCGATCTGGTATGAGCTTTGGCGGCAGATAAATGGATTCCCCCCCGATTACTATCAGTTGATAGACGACCAAACCACCAAAATAGATGAAGAAGATGAAAAGTAAATTCGCATGGGTATTGCTTCTGATTGGTGGAATCATTTTTCAGGAGGCAACAGCGCAAGAGGACAATTTGATAGTGAGTTTTGATCAGTTTATGCAACTGGTACGACAAAATCACCCATTGACCCGGCAGGGAGAACTTATCATTGAATCGGGAGAAGCGAACCGTATGAGAGCCCGGGGGAGCTTTGACCCGTTGTTGAAATCGGAATTCGATCAGAAGCAATTTGATGATAAGAATTATTTTCAGCTCAATACCAATGAACTGAAAGTGCCGACTCCCTTCGCGCTTGAATTGAAAGCCGGCTACGACAATAACACCGGTGTTTTTGTGAATCCGGAGCATCAGCTTCCACAGGCCGGGCTGGCGTATGCAGGTGTGGCCATACCTCTGGTGCAGGGTTTGCTTTTTGATGAGCGCAGGCAGGCAGTGCGACAGGCAGAAGTATTTCAGCGGGGAACCGTTCTTGAGCAAACACTGCTGATCAACCAATTAGAATTTGATGCAGCGAAAGCATACTGGGACTGGTATAATACGTGGAATACCTATGAGGTTTTCAATGAAGCAGTGCGCCTGGCGCAATTTCGCTTCGAAGGTGTCAGAGAAAGCTACATCCAGGGTGATCTACCCGCAATCGATACGCTGGAGGCCTTCATACTCGTGCAAATTCGCGAGCAGAGCAGATATGACGCCCTGATCCATGTGCAGCAGGCCAAACTGGAAGCGAGCAATTATCTGTGGTCTGAAAATCTGGATCCGCTCCTTTTAACCGAAACATCAATGCCTTTTCAAACCAACAATTTTCAGATCAACGATCCGGCAGAAGCCAATTCAGTAGCTGAGGTTCTATATGAGATTGAGAGGCTCCATCCAAAAATACTGCTGTATTACAATAAAATTGAAAATCTTGACTATGAGCGAAGACTAAAAGTAGAAAAGGTAAAACCAAAACTCAACGTGAATTATAACCTGCTAAATGAACCTGTCAACGGCAGGCCATTCGAAAATTATAGTGCCAATAATTATAAATGGGGATTTGACTTCGCTATGCCATTGTTGCTACGCCGCGAACGGGGTGATTTGCAGCTTACAAAAATCAAGATATCCCAAACCGATCTTGAAAGGCAGGAAGAAACGCTCAAAATAGTAAACAAAATCAAAGCTTATCAGGTAGAGATCAACAACCTTTATCAACAAATAGAGCTCTATCGCGCAACAGTAGCCAATTACCTTGCAATGGTGGAGGGCGAGAAAATAAAATTCCAGGAGGGAGAAAGCTCGCTTTTTCTTGTAAATACCCGCGAAAACAGCTTGATTGAAGCGGAGGTCAAATTGGTGGATCTGATAGCAAAATATCAAAAAGCCCATGCCGGCCTTGAGATGTCAATCGGGGGTAAAGATGTGCTACTCCTGGCCTCAACCCAGGCAAATACACAATAGTCAGTGCCTGGCCATATTTGCCCAGGAGATACCTGGTTTTTCAGATACTTTTTTGAAACTAAACCGATATTTGGATAAATTGAGACCACTTTTTAGTTCCGGTAAATCAGAATTATGCATCTCATGAAAAAAGCACATCTCTTTCAACTCATTAGTCTTTTATGCATCAATGCTTATTCCCAACAATACAATGATTATCAGCTCAGACTCGAACCGGTATGGTCAAGGGTAGCAGATGCATTGGGTGAGGCAGGCTCCGTCGAGAGTGTGGAGTTTTCGCCTGACGGGAAATATCTGGTAAGCGGCACCAAATACGACAATTCCGTGGTGATGTGGCGGACTTCGGATGGAGCCGAAATCTGGCGAAAGTTCACCAAAGAAGAAGTTGAACGTGTGGGCTGGTCATCCGATGGAAAATACGTGGCCGCAGGCAGTGAGGATTATATTGTAACAGTTTACCATGCGGCAACCGGTGAAATACACAAAATACTAAAACACACACGAGGCATCGATGGGCTAACCTGGTCTAAAAAAGGAAGTCTTCTCGCCACCGGTGAAGAGAAATCCGACCTGGGAAATAACAAATCAGAAGGCTGGATCAGAATTTTTGAAATGCCGGAAGGCGAAGAAATTAAATCCATTAATTTTGGCAATACGGTCAACGAATTGTTCTTTTCCACAGACGACCGGTTGCTGATTGCCGTAGGGCATGGCGCAATCAAAATTTATCAAACCTCTGACTGGGAGTTACTCCAGACACTTGAGCCCGGCTATTTCACGATCTTTACAAGTGGCAATCTTTCTCCTGACAGTCGCTATGTGATCGCTTGTGGACAGGGTGGCACCTCAAGAGGCACTGTTTTCCTCTGGGATTGGAAAAAAGGCGAACTTATCAAGACCTTCAACCATACAGGAAAAAAAATTGAGTCCATCAACTGGCATCCCAATGGGCAGTATATTGTTCATGCAGGTCATGATCCATACATCTATGTTTATCGCCTGGCGGATATCCTCCAATTTGCCAATGATGCCATTCCGGTCGCGCATAAGGTTTGGGCCGGAGACCATGCAGAATACATCGATTTCAATGCTGATGGCAGCTTTCTGAGCAGCGCCCATCAAAACGGACTCATAAAACTTTGGGTCTGGATGGGAGAAGACCCCGCGCTCAATTCAAAAAGGCACAAGTGGATTTTGCAACAACAAACGGATGGAAAAGAGTAGAATAATGGCTCTATGTTGTTTACAATGGGTAATAGTTAATCTTTTGATTCATTTTGAATGATACTTTTTTTCTGGCATCATAAAAATTTGATGAAGAAAAATGGACTTTAAAGGGTTAACCCGCAAAATTTAAATGAATTTTTCGAGTTAATTCGTTGTCAAGAAAAGCATTCAATTCATCATCAATATTAAATCTGCTCACTTATTCCGGATAACCCCCGACCAGTTTAATCCGAATCCGAAATCGTATCTATTCCCTTCAGCATCGATATGGCAATCCATATCGTGTGGCACATCTTCAAGCTGGGTTTCTCAGCCCTGGGGGATTGCAAAAGGGAACTGAACATTAAGAAAATACGGAAATAAAGCTATTTTGCATAAGTTTATTTAACCCAAAAAACCTTTTACCACTTCATTCGTTGCAGTACAAGTTGATATAGATATGATGCGTAATTGGATTCTCTGCAATAAGCCAGGAAGAATCATTTCTTCAGCAATAATTCTATTCCTTTTTAGTGGAACAGTCGGAGCCCAAAACATTGATCGCCTGATCATCGATGAACTTTATTCTGATGTTTCATTAAAAGAAGTATTATTGCAAATTGAAGGGAAATACAAAGTTCCCTTTTATTATAAAAATTCCTGGGTTAAAGATAATTTGATCAATCTCACTCTGGAGAATGAGCTATTTTTGTACGGCATTCACAAAATCCTTGAATCAACCGATCTGTCATTTACTGTAATAGCCGACCAGGCGATCATCGTGGCACCTTCTTCTTTGCTATCAAAAGAATTCACACAGAATTATTTGATCAGAAAGCGCCTTCAGGAAATTTTCAATCTCCGGGAAGGGTGGCCTTCAGACGTTGAAGTCATAACACTTGGTGGTGAAGAAAACAAAACTACTGAGGAGGAACTACCAGTAGATATAACTGTGATCGATAGATTGACGGAAGAAATTTTAGCAGGTGCGATATTGAAGGTAAAGGGTCTGGAAATGGTTTCGACATCTAATACAGAAGGAAAAGTGCAATTGAACCTGCCTGAGGGCTTGCACTTGTTCGAAGTCAGTAT
>CAYZWN010000183.1:3960-9533 GCA_964482185.1 uncultured Roseivirgaceae bacterium | reverse complement strand
ACAATGCGATACGCAGGTTTTCGCCGTTTCGATACCCCTCGCGGACGCTCAGTCTTCGGCGCTGTCGGACAGTCGGCGCACAGCAATCAGCAATTCCGTGATCGCCTGCTCGGCCGCCACGAGCTTGGTGGCCACCATCAGGTCCTCTCGGCCTGCCATCGCCAGGAACGTGCCCAGCACCTCGTCCGAGTGCCGCACGAGATCCACGAGATGCTGCCCGCTCGGACAATAACGCCCGGAGAACCAGTTCTTCACCGTTTTCTCGTTGGCGCCTGTCCAGGCGGACACCGTCTTTGCGCCGGCTCTGGTTGGACCAAGTGAACGATTGAGCGCGGCTGCGATTGCGGCCGCAAAGTCACTCTCCTCATCAGTGCATCCCGTATCAGCATATCCGTTCTTCGTTGGAAAGAACTTGCCCTTTTTCGGAAACGACATTCCACCCTCCTTGGCGTTAAATGACCAAGGAGAGTTGAGCCGCGCTTCCGCACGGGGATGACGAATTACGCACGGGGTTGGATGAGGATGATCTGTTGAAAGGGCGTCGCCCAAATATTCCGCATGAAAGCAACGAAGAGTCGGGCGCAGAGGCCCGCGCCGTTGCTTATGTGCGGATGTCAACGGACCATCAGAAATACTCGACCGAAAACCAGCTCGACGTCATTCGGAACTACGCCACCGCCCGAGGCATGACGATCCTTCGTGTCTTTGAAGATTCGGGTCGATCCGGACTACGTCTCGATGGACGCGAAGCACTGCAGAACCTGATGGCGGAGGTGCAATCCGGGCTGGCTGATTTCACGGCAATCCTCGTCTACGACGTGAGCCGTTGGGGCCGGTTTCAGGATGCCGATGAGGGCGCTTATCACGAACATGTCTGCTCGCGCGCCGGGATTCGTGTCCACTACTGCGGCGAGCAGTTCGAGAATGACGGCAGCATCGGCTCGAATCTTCTGAAGACCGTCAAGCGGGTCATGGCTGGCGAATATAGCCGCGAACTGTCCGTGAAGGTTTTCGCCGGGCAATGCCGTCTGGTGGAATTGGGCTATCGCCAGGGCGGTGCTGCCGGATACGGGCTGCGGCGCGTGCTGATCGACGAACACGGCACCGCAAAGGGCGAACTGTCACGCGGCGAGCAGAAGAGCATCCAGACCGACCGTGTCGTCCTTCTGCCCGGCCCCGACCGGGAGCAGGACGTCGTGCGTCGTATGTATCGGATGTTCGTCGAGGACGGTCGCTCCGAACGCGAGATCGCGGACGCCTTGAACGCCGAGGGGCACCTGACCGACCTCGAGCGACCGTGGACGCGGGCGTCGGTGCACCAAGTACTGACCAACGAAAAATACATCGGCAACAACGTCTACAACAAGGTGTCCTTCAAGCTGAAGCAGCGCCGGGTGGTGAACCCGCGCGAGATGTGGATCCGGGCAGAGGGCGCTTACCCGGCCATCGTGGACGAGGTCCTCTATCTGCGCGCACGCGAAATCGTCGACGCCCGCAGTCGGCATTTCACGGATGCCGAATTGCTCGAAGCCCTGCGCGGGGTGCTCAAACAGAAAGGCGTCTTGTCCGGACTGATCATCGACGAAGAGGACAACCTGCCTTCTTCCAGCGCCTTCCGGAACCGCTTCGGCAGCCTGCTGCGCGCCTACCAGCTGATCGGCTACGAGCCGGAACGCGATTATCGCTACATCGAGATCAACCGGGCCTTGCGGCAGGCCCATCCTGGCATCGTGGCCCAGATCATCGATGGCGTCGCGGATCGCGGCGGCAATGCCGTGCAGAACTCTGACACGGACCTGATCCACATGAACGACGAGTTCACAGCCTCGGTCGTGCTGGCCCGGTGTTTCGAGACGGAAGGCGGATCCCTGCGGTGGCGCATCCGTCTTGATACCGGCCTGGTGCCGGACATCACGATCGCCGTGCGGATGGACGAGATCAACGAAGCGCCCCGCGATTACTACCTGCTGCCAAGCATCGACATGACCATGGCCAGGCTGCGGCTGGCCGAGCAGAACGGGCTGTCGCTGGACGCCTATCGCTTCGACACGCTCGACTATTTTTATGCGCTCGCTGGCCGGGCCCGGATTACGGAGGCCGCCTGATGCCAGACGACGCCCAAGATATCGCCCAGAAACAGGTCATGCTCATCCCCACCGACCGAATTCGTATCCTCAACCCGCGCGTTCGCAACAGACGCACCTTCGAGGAAATGGTCGAGAACATCGCGAATATCGGCCTGAAGCGCCCGATCACCGTAGCGCAGCGCGCGGGAACGGACCCGGTGGAATACGATCTCGTCTGCGGCCAGGGGCGGCTTGAGGCCTTCATGGAGCTTCAGCAGAACGCCATTCCGGCCATCGTGATCGACGCCGACGAGAGCGACTGTCTCGTCATGAGCCTTGTGGAAAACTGCGCGCGCCGCCAGCACAACCCGGTCGACCTGATGCGCGAGATCGGAAACCTGCGAAAGCGCGGATACAATGATCGACAGATCGCGAACAAGATCGGGGTCACGCCTGAGTACGTCGGCATGATCGCGGGATTGCTGGAGCGCGGCGAAGAGCGGCTGGTCTCGGCGGTAGAGACCGGGCTACTGCCGCTGAACCTCGCCATCGACATCTCCAAGACGGACGCAGAGGGCGCACAGCGCGCGCTTATGGACGCCTACACGCAGAAAAAGCTGCGCGGAAAGAAGCTGGCCGCGGTGCGACGTCTCATCCAGCAGCGGGATGCGCGGGGACCGCATATCCACCGCAACCGCTATGGCCGAAAGGACGGCGCCAAACGGCCTCTGACCAGCGACGCGCTCGTCCGCGCCTATCAACAGGAGGCAGAGCGCCAGAAGCTGCTGATCAAGAAGGCCGAGTTAACGCAGGGCCGCCTGATCTTTGTCGTCGAAGCGTTTCGATCGCTGCGCGATGATGAACACTTCCTGACGCTCCTGCGGGCAGAAGGCCTGGACACCCTGCCCACCTATCTCGGGCAATCGCTGGACGCAGGAGCCGCGGAATGAGCCGAGGCAAGCGCACGCCCCCGGACACGGTCACGCTCGGTTTCGAGAGCGATTGCGTTACCGTGCCGGTGGAGGCCATCCTGCCGGTGCGAACGCTCAGCACGTCCGTCAAATCCAGTCGCAAGTATCGCCAGATCACCGCATCCATCAAAGAAGTCGGTCTGGTCGAGCCCCCGGTCGTTACCCGGTCCGCGGGTCAGGAAGGCTCCTATCTGCTGCTCGATGGGCATATCCGGATCGAGGTGCTGAAGGATCTCGGCATTGAACAGGTCGAATGTCTGGTATCCACGGACGACGAGGCCTTCACCTACAACAAACGGATCAGCCGCCTGGCGCCCATCCAGGAGCACAGGATGATCCGCAAGGCCATCGAGCGCGGGGTTCCAGAGGAAAAGATCGCCCTGGCGCTGGATCTCAACCCGCGCAGCATTGTGCGCAAGGCCAAGCTCCTCGACGGGATTTGCGAGGAGGCTGTCGGTATCCTGAAGGATAAGCCTTGCACGACGGCCGTGTTCGAAACCCTGCGCAGGATGAAGACTCTGCGCCAGATCGAAGCGGCCGAATTGATGGTGAACGCCAACAATTACTCGCCAGCGTACATTTCCGCGATCCTGGCGGGAACGCCTCAGGCGCAGTTGGTCGACACGAGCAAACCCAAGAAGGTCAAGGGGATCACACCCGAGGCCATGGCACGCATGGAGCGCGAGCTGGCCCGGCTGCAGGCAGGGATCACCTCGATCCAGGACTCCTACGGCAAGGATCACCTGCAACTGACCGTCGTCAAGGGATACCTGGGGAAGCTACTCGGGAATGCGCGGATCGTCCGGTACCTGACGCAGCATCGACCGGAGTTTCTGACGGAATTCCAGGCCATCGCCGAGATGGCGTCCGCTCCGCCGCCCGAGGCGGAATAGCCGAAGCGGTCAGAACTGATGGGGACCCGGACCCGACAAGCGCGGGGACCGCGGGAGACGCCGGACGATGGGCCGGATCGAGCGCGGCGGTGGGGATGGCGGCGAACCCGCTCGGAGCCCACCAGGTCGGCCGAGGTTTCGCCGACCGCATGGCTGCGTTGAGCAGCCATGAAGCGGAAAAGGGCGTGTCGGTCGAGCGCAATCGCAGCTCCCAGCACGCCCAGATCTGTTCACCAACAGACTCAATCTGTTGGTGATGTCCAATGACGTAATTTCGATTGAATACGACGCCCCCCTCGGTTACCTTCCTCAAAGGGTCTAGAAACTAGTTAGGCCTAGTTTTCGGACGGATCATGTCACTGGGAGCGCATGGTGGAAGCTGGGAAGGCAGGCCTTCGGTGGGGTGTCGAGCAACGGCTTGAATTCATTGAGTTTCGCCTGTTTTGGGAGGGACATGTGAATCGGGGCGATCTGATGAGGGCGTTCGCGGTGTCGGTGAACCAAGCGTCCACCGACCTTAACCGCTATATCGGCATGGCACCGAACAACATGATCTACGACAAAAGCGCTCGGACCTACGTTCGCGGCGCCGAGTTCGCGCCGATGTACCTGAAGCCGGACGCCAGCCGTTACCTTTCGCAGCTGCGCTCCGTTGCCGACGGTATTCTTGACCGCGCCGACGCATGGATTGGCCAGTTCCCATCCTACGACGCCGCGCCGACGCCGGTCCGGGGCGTCAACGCCAAGACACTTCGCTCGGTGATTGCGGCGATCCGAAGGTCCGAGTCGATCGAGGTCAAGTACCAGTCGCTCTCGCGCCCCGAGCCTCGCTGGCGCTGGATTGCGCCGCACGCCATCGGGTTCGACGGGTTCCGCTGGCATATCCGCGCATTCTGCCTCGCCGACCAACGCTTCAAGGATTTCCTGCTCTCGCGGATCGTCGAGACCCGCAGCACCCAGCCAAGCGAGGTCGGATCAGAGGCTGACGATGATTGGAATGAACAGGTTGTGCTTGAAATCGGGCCCCACCCCGATCTCTCCGAGACGCAGAAAAAGGTCATCGCCCTCGATTACGGCATGCGAGGCGGAAAGGTGAAGATCCCGGTGCGCAAGGCTCTTCTTTATTATGCGCTGCGGCGCCTGGGACTCGATACGGTCCCCTCGGCTCGGCTGCCACAGGATCAGCAGATCGTGCTGCTGAACAGCCAAGGAGCAGCTCGATGACCGCGCCTGGAAACATCAAGAGTATCTCGGTGGGAGAACTGGAGGTGCTCGATGCCACGCATTTTTGATAACATCGAATCAGGCCTCCTTCCCGCGCTTCGACAGACACTATCCATATCGAAGCGAGGAGATTTCTGTGTGGGTTACTTCAATCTCCGTGGTTGGAAATCGGTAGATGACTTGATTGCCGCGTGGCCAGGCGGGGAAGGCAGCCAGTGCCGCCTGCTTGTGGGCATGCAACGCCTCCCACAAGAGGAGCTACGGATAGGGCTCGGGACTGGCAAAGAAGAACATGCGCTCGATAACCAGTCCGCACTGCGACTGAAGAGAAAATTGGCAGAGGACTTCCGCGTTCAGCTCACCTTGGGCATGCCGAACAACGCTGATGAGGCTGGGTTACGGCGTCTTGTTGGCCAACT
>CAYZWN010000183.1:0-3860 GCA_964482185.1 uncultured Roseivirgaceae bacterium | reverse complement strand
GTCATCGAGGAGAGCTGGGCGCGCGAGGAACCGCTCGAACCCTACATGATCTACGTGAAGATGGCCTACCACCTCGCCCAGGAAGCGCGTGCGGGCCTCAATGAATTCCGAATTCCGCCGGAGTTCGGAAAGCGGCTGTTTGCCTATCAGGAGGCCGCGGTGAAAATTGCCGCGCATCATCTTAACAAACGTGGCGGCGTCTTGATCGGCGACGTGGTCGGCCTCGGCAAGACACTCATGGCGACGGCGCTAGCGAAAATATTCCAGGACGATCATTTCACTGAGACGTTGATCATCTGTCCAAAGAACCTCGTAAAGATGTGGGAAGACTATGTTTCAGAATACAGACTGATCGCCAAGGTTCTTTCTGTGACGCGAGTAAACCGCGAACTTCCTGAGCTTCGCCGCTATAGGGTCGTTCTGATCGATGAAAGCCATAATTTACGAAATCGCGAAGGGCGAAGGTATCGAGCGATCCAAGAGTATCTGACTGAGAACGAAAGTCGCTGCATCCTTCTTTCAGCGACGCCTTACAACAAGACCTACGGAGATCTCTCGAGCCAGTTGCGCTTGTTCGTGCCTGAAGATCGCGACATCGGCGTGCGGCCCGAACGGCTTCTTCAGGATATAGGCGAAACCGAATTCATCAGACGCCACCAATGTCCGGTTCGATCTTTAGCGGCTTTCGAGAAGAGCGCCTATACGGATGACTGGCGCGAATTGATGCGCCTCTACATGGTACGACGCACGCGCACGTTCATACAGGACAATTATGCCCAGACGGACCCTGCCAACGGCCGCAAGTTCCTGACGTTCGAGGATGGGTCCCGTTCCTATTTCCCGGAGCGTGTGCCGCGCACACTGCGTTTCAAGATCAATGACAAGGACGCCAGCGACCAATACGCCAGGCTCTACGCCGCTCCGGTCGTTGACGCGATCAACCAGATGCATTTGCCGCGCTACGGCCTCGGAAACTATGTGGCGCCCAAACCCCACAAGCCACCAACCCCGAATGAAGCGAAGCAGCTCGACGACCTTTCCCGCGCTGGCAAGCGCCTCATGGGATTTTGTCGTACCAACCTCTTCAAGCGACTGGAAAGCAGCGGTGAAGCGTTTCAGCAGTCGCTGGAGCGCCACATCCTTCGTAACTACATCTTCCTGCACGCCATTGAGAACGATCTCCTTCTGCCTCTCGGTACGCAGGATGCCGGGCTTTTGGACACCACGAACTACGACGAGGATGTCGACGATCAGAGCGCCGACGCTGAACTGTTTGCAGAAGGCGAGGACGAGAACACGCAGGATTCCGAAACGCTTGATCTGCGAGATCAAGTCGCCTTTCAGGCGCGTGCCGCGGAGGTTTATGGACTGTATGCCGGCCAATTCAAGCGGCGGTTCAAGTGGCTCCGGCCTGATCTATTCGTCGCGCAATTGAAGAAGGACCTGACAACCGACAGCGCTCGGCTTTTGAAGATTCTCGACGATTGTGGGCAATGGGACCATGCAAAGGACACCAAGCTCGCCGCGCTCATCGAATTGCTGACGAAGCAGCACCCAAAAGAGAAAGTCATTGTCTTTTCGCAGTTTGCCGACACGGTACGCTACCTGGAACGTCGCCTGAAGGGCGCGGGTCTTAATGCGATGGCGGCGGTTTCCGGGGAAACGTCAGACCCGACCAGCTTTGCATGGCGGTTTAGCCCAGGCAGCAACAACAAGCGGAACAAGGTCAAACCCGAAGACGAACTGCGCGTCCTGATCGCAACTGATGTGCTTAGCGAAGGCCAAAACCTTCAGGACGGCGCGATTCTCGTGAACTACGATCTGCCCTGGGCGATTATCCGGCTCATCCAGCGCGCGGGCCGTGTTGATCGCATCGGACAAAAGGCCGAGAGAATTCTTTGTTATTCGTTCCTACCTGCTGATGGCGTGGAGCGCTTGATCCAGTTGCGCTCGCGCGTTCGCCAGCGACTTAAGGAGAATGCGGAAGTCGTCGGAACAGACGAGGCGTTCTTTGAGGATGAAGGCGCCATGCAGGAGCTTGTCGACCTTTACAACGAGAACGCGGGAATCCTCGACGGTGAGGCCGATACCGAAGTCGATCTTGCATCCTACGCCTACCAAATTTGGAAGAATGCGATTGACGCGAACCCGGCCTTGCAGAAGGCCATTCCCGAACTGCCCTCCGTCGTCTATTCGACGAAGGCTTATACGCCTCAGGACGGGCGACCAGCCGGCGCACTTGTGTATCTCCGCACGGCACAAGGCAACGACGCCCTCGCTTGGGTGGACAAGGATGGCACTAGCGTCACCCAATCGCAGTTCGAGATCCTGAAGGTCGCGGCGTGCCAGCCGAATACACCGCCAATGCCACGTCAGGATGAACATCACGCGATGGTCGCTAAGGGCGTCGAGCACATCGCCGCGGAAGAGAAGCAGGTCGGCGGGCAACTCGGACGCCCGTCTGGTGCGCGCTTCCGCACATACGAGCGACTCAAGCGGCATGCGGATAGGGTCAAGGGAGAGCTATTCGATCTACCCGATCTCGGCAAAGCGATAGAGGAGATATACCGCTTCCCGCTGCGCCAGTCGGCGACCGATACCTTGAACCGTCAACTGAAGACGGGAATCAGCGACGAGAAGCTTGCCGAACTGGTACTGGCGCTTCGCGAAGAAGACCGGCTTTGCCTGGTCCAGGAAGAACAACATGCCGGCGAGCCGCAGATCATCTGTTCGCTAGGGCTCGCACGTCAAACGGCGTGATGGAGGGGATCGGGATGCACTTCAACGCTGGAAACGCCAGAAAGCTGCTAGAGCAATTCGACTTCGCAAAGCTTTTTGTCGAGGAGATGGGGTGGGACAGGCATAGCGCCGATATTGTCATCCCCATTGCGGGGAAAAATTTCACGCTCAGAGCGGTCGCGGAAAAGCGCGGTATGGTGGTCTGGGCTTGCAATGCACCCGAGGGGCAGCAGATTCCTGACCGCCCAACGCGAAAGAAGATCGAGACGCAAGTCGCCAAAACCACTCTTGAGCATCTCATCATCTTCACGGACGCAAAGCGTGCGGAGCAAGTGTGGTGCTGGGCCAGGCGAGAGGCTGGCAAGCCAGCCTCGGTTCCCGAGCACTTCTGGTACGCCTCATCCGGCAATCGAGGCTTCCTGCAGAAACTCGAGGCCATCGCCTTTTCACTGGCCGAAGAAGACACGTTGACGCTGGTTGATGTGACGGCGCGAGCGCGCGCCGCCTTCGATGTCGAGCGCGTGACCAAACGCTTCTATGACCAGTTCAAGGCCGAGCACAAAGCCTTCCTCGATTTCATCAGCGGCATCACCGAAGTGGCGGACAGGGAATGGTATGCCTCGCTGATGCTCAACCGGCTGATGTTCATCTATTTCATGCAGCGGAAGGGATTCCTCAATGCCGAGCGCGACTATCTCCGCGACCGGCTTGCCCGCTGTCAAAAGGAAAAGGGCCAGGACAAGTTCTATTCCTTCTACCGCTACTTTTTGCTGCGCCTCTTCCATGAGGGGCTTGGTGGCAAGGCGCGCAACCCGGAACTGGAAAAGCTGCTTGGCCGCATCCCTTATCTGAACGGCGGACTATTCGAAAAGCATCCAATCGAGGAACGTTGCCCGGACATCAACATTCCAGACAAGGCCTTCGAGCGCATCTTCGCCTATTTCGATCGATACCAGTGGCATCTCGACGAACGCCCGCTGCGCAACGACAACGAGATCAACCCCGACGTTCTCGGCTACATCTTCGAAAAATACATCAACCAGAAACAGATGGGCGCCTATTACACCAAGGAGGACATCACCGAGTATATTTCGAAGAACACGGTGATTCCCTTCCTGTTC
>CAYZWN010000182.1:0-9534 GCA_964482185.1 uncultured Roseivirgaceae bacterium | reverse complement strand
ACCAATTCCTTTTCTTTTCCATACCTGATTTCGCCACTGTTTACCCTGATCACCGTATTTTCAACATCGTAATAATTTTCGATCGTGATTGGCTGGGAAATCCTGATATTATTGGATTTTTTATAATGAACGTTCAGTGATTCGATAATTTTGTTATAATCTTCCATCTACGAATTGTGCAATAATATATAAAAACATCTTTCGAAGGCCCGGAAGCCTGAAATTCAAAAATCGATAAAATATGAATAATTATCAAGTAGAATATAAAAAAAGTACAATTATTGTGACCAATATCCATAAATCTTGAAAAATTACAATATCATGGATAAATTAAATTTTTAAAAGCGGGGTTTTCATGCTCGCTTAAAGTCTGATTCCTTGACAAAATATAATTTCCGGGAACTGTCAGCCGGTATTATAAAAAGTTTGCCTCGTTATCTGCAAATTACTTGATCTGAAAGATACGCATTCCGCTCATACGGGATGTGATGAAAAAGCGATTGGTCATAATTCAAAAAAGCATGGTAAAATTACAGTTTCCCTGATCATTGCAGTTTCAGCTCATCTATTTTCTCAAGTGTATCCGGGTTCATCACTTCCATCATGATTTCTTTTCCATTTACATGAAAAAAGACCAGGGCATTTTGAGTAGTGAAACCTGATGTATAAGGCGTCCAGGGTGTTGTTTCCTGGGCGTAGTATGGCGCTCCGGCAGCTCCGTTATTGATTTGATAAATCGTTCTTTTCAGCTCTATTCTGGGTGGCAGATAAATTTCGGGGTACCGGTTTGTTTCCGGCCCTATTTCAGTTTTGCAGTAATTGTGCTCATCTCCAGTGAGTACGGCGCGCACCTTTTGGCTTTCGTTCACAATAATTTCAAGTATCTCGTCTCTTCGCTCGATGATGCCTTTTCCCAACCGCTTGCCGGCAACAACCGCGCGATAGTCATTATTGCCGCTGTACCACATATCGTCTGCAACGTGTCCGCCGTTGGGAAACATCGGAGTATGAACAGTAACAAAGATGTGATCGATATTGCTGTCTTTCTCAAACCTGGCAATTGTCTTTCTCAGCCAATCCAGCTGATTATCCATAATGTAACCATGCAGGTTTCCACTTATAAACTGTAAAAACCTGGATGAAGGGGCAAACCAGTAATTGGAATTTAACACAATCATAGCCATATTGTCATAAGTGTAATAAAATACATTTTCCTGGTAAGTAGGAAAGTCTATGGTCGAGACAGAAGGATCGTAGGAAGCGCCATCCTCGCTTGATGGACCATTGGTCGGATTTACAAATTCTTTGGCGAACAGATATTCAGACGATTGCGTAGCAAATGGAAATTTATCAACCTGAATCCGGAGGTTGGTGTTCGGATCGAAATAGATATTGTTGAGCGATTCGTGGTTGCCCATGGCTGCATAAACCGGTGTGTAATGCCAAAACGGTTGCACAGCCCTCTTCCAGTTGGCGTACTCAAGTTCCATTTCATCCATACTAGATTTGTAGCCGGTTATCAGGTCACCGGTAAACTGCATGAAACTTGCGCCTTTTTGGGTACTCAGTGCCATAATCTTTTTCATGATATATTGATTGACACCTCCAAAATTGCGTTCCCCGCCACCGTTACCAGACCTGGAATCGCTTGCATAAGAGAAAGTAAAAGGCTTCCTGCTCCCGGGCGCCGGGGCTGTTTTAAAACTATACTGCTGGGAGTTGTTGCCATAATTGACTACATAATCGTATTCAGTGCCCGGTTCCAGGCCTTTGATTTCGATTTCATGATCGAATCCCTTTTTGCTTTTGTAGCCCTTTTTCCCAACAACTACCTCCACCCGGATTTCAGTATTTGTTTTCATGGATATTACGACACTTTTATCAGTGAGAATATTCACCAAAGGGCCTTCTATAATGGTATCATCTATTTCAAATGGACCGGTGCCCCTGAATCCGATAATGCCATCATAAATCATGTCACCCTGGCTATTGATCACCCTGTACCCCAGTGTACCTTTTTCATTGGTCTGCCAGTTGACCATATCATACCGGCCTCCCAACTGCTGAATGGAGACACTCGCCTTGCCGTTGCTGATTTGTGCCGGAGACCTGAAATATACAGGAGTAGGGTGCTTGGAATCTCCATAAGGGATTAATCCGAAATAGATTGATCCATTTAGCGTGGAATCCTGAAAATCAAAATCAATCCCATCGCTGCTGCCCTGAGGGTTTCCGTACATATTTGGCAGGACATATGACTTTTCAACTATAGCCTGGTAATACTTCTTGTTCTGCACGCTAAAAAACGGCCCCAATTCATCCTGACTGAGATTGTGATGGACAAGTGGAAACCAGGAAGATTCCAGCAGCTCCTGAGCACGTACCTGAAGATGACCGGTAAATAATAAAACAACCAATAAAACTGCAGCATTTCTTTTCATCGAATTTTTCATATTATAGTCAAGGCTTTAAATACAAATCTATAAATATTGGAAAATGATCGCTAAATCCACCTGAATAAATTGGCCCCTGATAGGTCCGGTGTGGCCGCTCATTGCGCATAAGCCAGGGCTGATTGAAAATCATACTTTTTTCACCCTGTACGCGAAGCGCTCCTCCTTCGAGCAGAACGCCGCTGACAATAAATTGATCAAAGAGAAACCATTGATGGTTGATTTCTTTGTAAACCAGCGTTCCGAGGCCCTTTTTGTGATCGTAGTAACTTAAGTTATAAAGGCACTCAGGCGATATTTGTTCTTCGGGATTCCGGGCCTTTAGTCCGTCCTTCAGGCTTTTATCGGTAGCTTCATCATTGAAGTCGCCCATGATGATGATTTTTGGTTGGTAAGTGTGCGCAAAGACCGAATCGATATGATGACGCAGCCTCTGAGCAACAAAAATCCTCCTGGATTCTGACCGCTCTCTGCCCCCGGCCCTCGAAGGCCAATGATTTACATAAAAATGAATCGTATCATTACTAGCAGTATGCATCGTTGCTTCCAGAATGTCGCGGGTTCTCCACCCGGCTTCAGTGTGCATGCCAATGATATGATGCCTTACTTTTTGAAAGCGATCAGATCGGTAAAGCAGGGCAACATCTATGCCCCTGGCATCCGGTGAGTTTTCGTGAATGATCTGGTAATTCCACGACTTCAATGGTGTTTTACTTATCAAATCAAGCAGGACCCGGGCATTTTCCACTTCACAAAGACCAATCACATCGGGTGGTTGCCAGCCTCCGGCCGCCATTATCACCTTCGACAGATCAATCAATTTCTTGTTATAACGAAATGCAGTCCATTTCTTGTCGCCATTTGGGGTGAATTCCTCATCATTTGTAAGTGGATCATCATAAATATCAAACAGATTTTCAACATTGTAAAACATGATGCGCAAAGTGCTGCTATCAGATTGATGGCTAGCCGCCGGTGCGGCACTGACCAACAGTAACGCAATCAGGATATGGGATAAGCCATTCATAACGGATTTTATCATCATTTCAGGCAGCTTTCGTCTGACGTATATACTCGCTCGGTGTCTGGCCGGTTAGCTGCTTGAAAATCCTGTTGAAGGTTGCCTTTGAGCTGAAACCACATTCCAGGGCCATGCCGAGCAAGGTAAGATTACTATAACGGGGCTCAAAAAATCTTTGCTTCAATTCTTCTATCCGGTAGGTATTGATCAATTCAAAAAATGAAGTCTTCATGTGTTTGTTGATCACTATTGAGAGCTGATATGCCGGTACGTCAATGGCTTCGGCAAGTTCTCCGATTGTCAGATTTTTATTCAGATATGGCCTGGACATTTTCAGAAAATCCTGCAGCTTTCGCTTTATCATTTCAATATCTTTATCGGCAAGTCGGTATTGCTCGCGATCTCCGGAGTTATTCGAGGCATCCGGATCAAGGGTATTGAGCCCCTCAATATGGAATGATCTGTAAAACGGGGTTTTACGAATGCTGTAAAATCCAAGAAAAAATACCCATGCTGCACCTGAAGAAATTACTATGAGTCTGAGTTCTATCCAATTGGCAATATGGGAGAAAATGATAATGCTGTTCAGGGTCACTGCGATAAAGCTCAGGATCATCATGCTCAATGTTAATGTCCAGAGCCAGTCGATTTTAAGCTTCTCAGACGTAAAAGAATAAAATTTCTTAAGGTTTTGCCTGTGGGTTTTCAGCGTATTAACTGACCATACACTATAAATCAACGGAGAAAGAGAATAGAGCAGCAATGATATCGAAAGCGTAGAATCCGGTCTTCCATTCATGATGTCGAGCACGGCCTGAACCTTTTCCTCACCCGATTTTGGATAAAAAAACCACGCATGGTAGAGCTGATCGAGCAGAAAAGGCAATAAATGCAGCAAGTACCTGTATCTGAACTGCCGCTTTGTGCGAATATAATTCCTGACAAAAAAGAAGAGTAAAGGCCCGTATAAAAGTGATATGGACCCTTGAGTACCGATCAGGTGAGGGAACTGTGATCTGTAATCAGTCACCAGCACAAAGTTGACCCCCAGGTGATAGCATATCAACACAAACAAGACCCCTAAAATATAATCGGAGGTTTGCTTCTGCTGTTTAGCAAATGCCAGTGCTGCAAAAAAAGCCGACTGTATAAACCCGATGGCGATAATGGTGATCATCTGATTTTGGCATAGATCATTTTATAAATGTAGTCTGTACGGTTTAAAAATTACAGAAAACATAAAACTTTTGCTTCGGTGTGTGTAAAGTGCAGGTATATTCCGGTATGTAATTGACTTTTTGACATCCGGACATAGAAAACATAATAATGACTTAAACATTGGGTAATTCCCGAATAACAATAAAATATTAAGATTGTGAAGTTATTAATTGACATGAAAAAAATAAGACCCTTCATTTACAACGGAACAGAGTATCTGCCCCTCGCCGCACTTCCTTTCGACCAGTTCCTTCACTTCAGAGACTGGCTCAGCCTGACAGATATTCTTGTAATAGAGGAAAATGACGGTTATGCATTTGAATGCGTGCAGTATGGTGTCTATGATTTTTGGTTCGATATGGCACGCGAAGAAATTCAGTATGCGGATATGGCAATATTTTGATTGCAGGGCGGTATTACGCCTGATTTGTCTTCACTATTTACCCGCTGTTTGCTAAATTGCCTGTATAACCAACTGTAAAAAATCATGAAAATAGGTGTTATTTTCTCAGGATCAGGTGTATTTGACGGAACTGAGATTCAGGAAGGGGTTTTCACATTGCTGGCGATAAAAAAGGCAGGCGCAGAAGCAGTCTGCTTCGCTCCGGATGTCGAGCAACACCACGTGATCAATCACATAACCGGTGAAGAAATGCCGGAAAAAAGAAATGTATTGGTCGAATCAGCCAGAATTGCACGTGGCAATATCAAAAGCCTTGACGCGTTTGACGCAGGTGAAATTGATGCACTTGTTTTGCCGGGCGGATTTGGTGCTGCAAAAAACCTGACCAAATGGGCATTTTCAGGCCCTGAAGGCGAGATCAACAAACAGGTAAAAAATGCCATTGCATCCATGGTCACGCTTGGCAAGCCTGTTGCCGGATTGTGCATGGGACCAACCGTGATAGCAAAAGCCCTAGAAGATACCGGCATACATGCAACCCTCACTGTAGGTACAACTGATCAGGCTTCGCCTTATGAAATTGAAGCAATCAGTCAGGGTATGGAAAAAGCCGGAGCAAAGAGTGTTATGAAGGACATTTATGAAGTAGCGGTGGATCTTGAGAATAAAATCGTGACGGCTCCATGCTACATGATGGAGGCTGATATACTTCAGGTGAGAAACAACGTTCAAAAGGCCATCGATGAACTGGTGAAACTGATCTAAGGGAGATGCTTTTTTGGAAAGGGATTAGAAGAATAATATAATCCATTGCCAGGTTTCTGCTAAAGTACAGCCTGAGAATTTGTTAATCTTTCGGAGATAGAAGTTTGATTACCCGCCAGACCGGTATCCCTCGGTCTGGCGACTTTTTAGACGGCGAACAAATTGTATAATTCTATAAAAATCAGGTCCTGAAGTGATCCCATCCCTGGGCTTTTACAGGTACCACATTTTGTTGTTTTGTCACAAGGTTGATGCCTTTTGACAACTCTGTCGCATAACCAATAAAGTGGATATCCGGGTGATGCTTTAATTTTTCGTGATCATCCTGACTTATTGTGAAAAGCAATTCATAGTCCTCTCCTCCATTCATCACGCAGGTGATGGGATCGATATTGAATTCGACAGCCGTGTCGTATGTTTGCTTATCAATGGGGAGCTTGTCTTCGTAAACAAAAAAACCGACCTGCGACATTTCTGATAAATGAAACAGTTCTGAGGCCAGCCCGTCAGAAATATCGATCATTCCTTTTGGTTGCACGCCCAGGTCAGTGAGTTCATGGATAATATCCATTCTCGCTTTTGGTTTCAGTTGCCTTCCGGTAATGTATGGATATTTTTTAAGATCAGGTTGCATGTCGGGGTTAGTAAGAAAAACCTGCTTCTCACGCTCCAGCACCTGCAGGCCAATGTATGCCCCGCCGAGATCACCTGTCGCACACACGATATCGCCTTTTTCCACTTTGCTTCGCAGTGCCACTTTGTCCTTGCTCACCCTGCCTGTGATCGATACAGATATCACAAGACCTGACGTGGAGGAGGTGGTGTCTCCACCAACAAGATCTACTTTGAAATCGCTGCATGCAGCTTCTATACCTTCATAAAGTTTCTCCACGGCTTCCACTGAAAACCGGTTGCTCAGCCCAAGACTCACCACCGCCTGCTGGGGAATACCATTCATGGCAGCGATGTCAGACACATTAACAGAAATGGCCTTATAACCAAGATGCTGTATTGGCATATACGTCAGGTCGAAATGTGTGCCCTCGATCAACATGTCAGTAGATAATAATAAATAATCCTCACCGCAATCAATCACAGCGGCATCGTCACCTACGCCAATCTTAGTGGTTGTATTTTTTGCTTGCAGGTTTTTTGTCAGGCGGCGTATCAATCCAAACTCTCCTACCTCGCTGATCTCAGTTCGTTCATTCATATTTATCCTTGATTTATAAAGCAACAAAAGTAGTTGATAATAATTTTATTAAGAAGTTTCGGGAGCCGGTTCGGGTTGCGCTTAAACAATTAAGGTTGGTTTGAGGTTAAATCGGTTGAAACTTGCAAATCGGCAAAATGGTTCCTTATTTTGCGGGTTGTTACAATCAAAAACGCATACTGTTATGTTACAGGTTACAGATAAAGCAAAAGAAAGACTAATCAGACTCAAGCAGGACGAAGGGCATCCCGACTCACACAATCTTCGCGTTTCGGTGCGGGGCGGCGGCTGTTCCGGCCTGATGTATGACCTTAATTTTGACGGCCAGATCTCAGAAAGCGATAAGGTTTTTGAGGATAAGGGCATCAAAATACTTGTTGACAAGAAAAGCCTTTTGTACCTCCTCGGCACAGTACTCGATTTTTCGGACGGTTTAAATGGAAAAGGATTCCAGTTTGTAAATCCCAACGCATCGCGCACCTGCGGATGCGGCGAAAGTTTCGCAGTCTGATTGTGGAGATCAATCGGCACTTAATTGGTCGCCGGTTGATTATTCCTGTAAAATCCTGCTGAATTTCCTTCTCTAATTATCCATAGACCACAAAAATCAGATCACTTTTATCCGTGATTAATTATCTTTAGTCTCCATTGTAAATATCTGAAATGAGACACTGCCTGACTGCCTTTGCTTTACTTTTTGCCTTCTCATCCTGCTCAAGCATCAAGGTCACCTCGCAAAAGGATGGTGAAGTTGACTTTAACAAATTCAAGACACTCAGTTACTATGGTTGGCAGGAAAACAGCGACAAATTGATCAACCGTTTCGACAGGGAAAACATCGAAAAATCATTCGCGGCAGAATTTAAAAAACGCGGCATATCGGTAGTGGAAAAAGATGGGGACATCATCGTTTCTCTCTTTATTGTTATCGATGAAAAAACAGGCACCACAGCCTATAACGACTATTATGGCGGCGGCGGCCCTTATGGATACTACAGTGGTTTCCGATATGGCCCGGGCTGGGGCTGGGGAATGGGCTACTCGACAACTTCCTACCAGGAGTATCACTACCTCCAGGGCACTTTGATTTGCGATGTGTTTGATTATAAATCGAAAAACCTGATCTGGCAGGGTGTGGTATCGGGAGAGATCAATGAAAACCCGAAGTCACGAGCAAGAAATACTCCCCGCGTGGTGGCGGAAATCATGAAACGCTATCCTGTAAAACCTGTAAAAAATTAATTTTCAGGTGTAGGACAATTGAAAAAATTGTCAATACCCGGATCTATTCAGCGCTCTTTTTAATGCCAAATTCAGGATTGATCTTCAGAAAGCGGATAACCAAAAATCCCGGTATCGTGCAGATCATCACCCATATAAAGAAATTCTGATAACCAATTATTTCCTGTAGCCAGCCTGAAACCATTCCGGGAATCATCATGCCAAGTGCCATCAGTCCCGTACAAATGGCAAAATGTGCCGTTTTACTTTTCCCTTCAGCAAAGTAAATCATGAAAAGCATATACGCCGTAAATCCGAAACCATAGCCAAATTGCTCCAGAGCCACACCCGAAGCGATGATGATAAAGCTGGAAGGCGAGGCGTATGACAAATAAACATAAACGAGATTAGGCAGATTAATGGCCAAAGTCATCCACCAGATCCAGTACTTCAATCCTTTCTTTGAAGCCACGAGTCCGCCCAGTATCCCACCTATTGTCAGGAAAACAATCCCGATTGTTCCATAGATCAAACCAACATCCCCGGTGGTTAGTCCCAGTCCGCTTTGTTCTCTGCCATCCAACAGGAAGGGCGCAGCCATCTTTACCAACTGGGCTTCACCAAGACGAAAAACCAATAAAAAGGCCAGGGCAGCGCCAATGTTTTTCTTTTTAAAAAAACTTATGAATGTTTGGATAAATTCCGCGATAATGCCCTGACCCTCCATCACGGCTCTATCTGAAGCCGGGAAAGGTAACACAAACCGGTGGTATATGAAGAATAAGATAAACATGCCGGTAAGCACATAAAATGTGATGGACCACGCAAAAGGAATATTGCCGGATAGGCCTTCAAATGTTGCTGAGCTCACATCAGTGAATTTGGGATCGAGCTGCACCAGCATCCAGGCATGCTTATTCCAGTTGTGTTCCGTAAAAACCAGTCGTTCTCCATGGATCAGGCTGAAATTTTTATCACCGGTTTTGCGCCCAACAATCAAAACAACATGCTCTCCGGGTTGTGGAGTTGTGGATAATCGCACGCCGATTGCAGCAATATTGCCTGCTCTGCCGGAAAGGCCAGCCGGCAATTCTCCGGACTTACCCCATATTTTTTGTAATCTGTCCTTCAACGGCCCTGATACCGACTCAGTCCACCAGGAAGCTTCGGAGATAACCGGTTTTTCTGCCGCAATAAAGCCGTTAGCCAAATTTTGAGCTTTAGCCTGATCCTTAATCCG
>CAYZWN010000181.1:0-9706 GCA_964482185.1 uncultured Roseivirgaceae bacterium | reverse complement strand
TGATTAATATTCTCAGATTGCTTCTATATCATTCTCTTGTAGCAATAACTGAATTCTAATCACTGAAAATCTGTTATTCTAATGAGGGAAAATGAGTTATACATCTATGAATAATGTTTAATGATTTCAATAAGAAGAATTTGATGATGTTTTATCCAACATATGAAAGGCTTTTTTTTCGGTGTACCGTAATATTATCCTTATTTTTTGCCTCCTGCATGCCACAGTCAAAAAGCAGCTACGATCACGAAAGTGAGGCGATTCATTTTACCAAAGCAGATTCCGCCGTGTTATTCATCCGCGAGGCTTTTGAAAAAAGAGACATACATGGATCTTTTATACTTTACGACGTTGCCGCTGATCAATGGATTGTGTACAATGCACCCCGGGCAGACTCAGCATTTTTACCGGCTTCCACATTTAAGATTGCAAATTCACTGATCGCTCTGGAATGTAAGGTAGTTCGGGACGAAAATGAAATTATTAAATGGGATAAGCAGCAACGGGAAATTGCAGCATGGAACACAGACCATTCCATGCGCACTGCATTCCGGTACTCCGCGGTTTGGTTTTACCAGGAACTCGCCCGTCGCATCGGGCAGGATCAGATGCAGGGGTGGCTGAGAAAATTGCACTATGGCAATCAGTTCGCCGGTCCGGAGGTGGATGACTTTTGGTTGCATGGTGATTTGCGAATTTCGCCAAGACAGCAGACTGAGTTTTTGAAGTCACTGCTTAGGGAGGAACTTCCTGTCAGAAAGCGCACCATGGAGATCGTGAAAGATATAATGATCGAAAGCCGGTCCGATGAGCATATTTTACGCGCTAAAAGCGGATGGGCAACAGCCGGTAAACCTGTCGGCTGGTATGTTGGCTGGCTTCACACGCGGGGCTCAGATTTTATTTTTGTGAACAATATGGATATCAGGAATGATAAGGATGTGGGATATCGCAGGGAGGTGACGCTGGAGATTCTGGATGAGCTCCTTCAGTTTGATGATGGCATTTTATAAATGATCCATGGAGCTGATTTTTCCCTGGGGACATACGCGACGATTCAATGATTATCCTTCCTATATCAGAAGGCTATTTGGAGGAAGAGTCCAGAAGCTATCCATCAATGCCGGTTTCACCTGCCCAAACCGGGATGGAAGCAAGAGCAAGCGCGGCTGTGCTTATTGCAACAACAGCACCTTTCGACCTGCCTACTGCGAGCCTGAAAAATCAGTAAGTCAACAGATCGATGAGGGCGTGCGTTTTTTTTCGCCTAAGCACCCCGAAGCACGTTATATGGCGTATTTTCAATCTTTTTCCAATACATATGGTGATGTAGCACTGCTTGAAAGGATTTACACGGAGGCGCTGGCACATCCTCAAATTGACGGATTGGTGATCGGCACGAGGCCGGATTGTGTGGATAATGAAATTCTGGACATGATTGCCGAAAAGTCCCGCAAGGCATACGTGATTATTGAGTACGGCATAGAAAGTACGCTAAACAGAACACTCGACCGGATCAACAGGCAGCACTCATTTGAAGAGGCGATCGAGGCAATACATAACACGCGCGAACGGGGCATCTATGTTGGCGGTCATTTGATTCTTGGCCTGCCGGGCGAATCGAAAGAAGATATGCTTGCACATGCAAAAAGACTAAATCCATTGGGCCTCGACACATTGAAACTGCACCAACTCCAGATCGTGAGGAATACAACTTTCGCAAAAGAATACCTACAAGATCCCGGGCAGTTTTCACTTTTTGAAAGTGGCGAATACATCAATTTCATGGTGGAATTTCTGGAATTGTTATCGCCGGATATCAAAGTGGAGCGCTTCATTAATCAGTCGCCGGGAGCCATGCTCATTGCACCCAAGTGGGGTATTAAAAACTTTGAAATCGTTCATAAAATTGAAAAACTCCTTGACACCCGCAACTCCTGGCAGGGGAGACGATTCAGTATTGATTATGAATAGTATATCTGGTTTTTCAGCGGAGGTTGCTGATCCCGCTTTAGAATCGATCCGTAAATACTGGTTTTTTGCCTGATTTGGGTCGATTAAAGAGATAGCCGACTTTTAGAGAACCCGTTAAATGAAAACTATTTTGTGATTCGGATAGAGTTAGGGGTTTTTGGGCTCTGTGATATTCCTGACCCGAATATTTGCCATCAGGCATCGGGGCATCCGTTTGACTGATGGAATTGAACTCAATTTCCAGGGCCACGGCAATTCGGTTGTTGACGAATAATTGTGCGCCCGCTGTCGCAAAAAAGGCCAGTCCAAATTCGCTATTGCCGGGTGTGGTTTCCTGCAAATACATGCCCGGACCAAGTCCGAAATACAAACCCTGATAGCGGTAATTTTTCAAAATCGATGACAAAGGATAAAATCTGTAATCGAATTTCAAATAATAAAGGTCATTGTCGCTCTGCAGATAGCCTGCCGATACCTGGTTGGTGAAAAAGTGAGATTTGGTTGAATTTTCCAGGCCAACCTGCAAACCATATTGGTTGCTTTCCTTAGAAAAAACTGACGATCCCGAACCACCGATCTTTAAAATACTCGATTGTGGGAGAGTCTGTGCTTTTGACTCAAACTGCAACGAGATAAGAAGCACAATCAGAATTGGTAAGATGTTTTTCATATTAGCAGGATTTTGTACAAAATTAATTGACTGATGATTGCCATTCGATAGCAAAACGCGTTCCAATATGTTAGACACAACAAACTGCCAATTTGTTTAAACCAACAACTGAAAAATATTTGCCGGCAGCTAATAAATTTTGATTGAAGGGAACTGCTCAGATATTCTTAATCATAGATTATAATCAACATGGCATAGCTATAAGTGAAGGGATTTATACAAAAACACCCATAATTGCATTTCCGGGTTATGTATTTGTGATATGCTATAAGGTGTAAAAATTTCTTATCTTTTAATAGTCAATATGACTATAATATCTTATATTTAATAAATTTTTTCACAAGAAAGATCAAAGTGCTAAATCTAAACACATGCATGCTCATTCACAAAAACTATCTATAGGAGAGAAGATCGGATATGCTCTTGGTGACCTGTCCGCCAACCTGATTTTCCAGACATTGGTGACTTTTATTTCATTTTATTATACGGATGTATATCAGATCCCGGCCGCAACAGCCTCAACGATTATATTTACATGTGGAATTGTAGGGGCGTTTTTCAACCCGGTTATGGGCGCCATTGCCGACAGGACGCAAACGAGATGGGGAAAATTCAGGCCCTGGGTATTGTGGACTTCTATTCCTTTTGGCGCGATTGCTATCATTACCTTTTCTACACCTGATTTCTCCATGACCGGGAAGATCATTTATGCATTTATCACCTACTTTCTTTTGGTAATTATTTATTCTGCCAACAACCTGCCGTATGCGGCTCTGAGTGGTGTGATGACGGGCGATATGGCAGAACGCAACAGCCTTTCTTCTTACAGGTTTGTCGCTGTGATGGTGGCACAATTCATAATTCAGGTGCTTTTACTGCCGCTCGTGTTGATTATGGGCGATGGTGACAAAGCTGTTGGATTTGAGAAAACCATGACAGTGTTTGCCATTTTGGGCACCATCTTCCTGATGATTACTTTCTTTACCACAAGAGAGCGGATAGTTCCCAAACCCGAGCAAAAATCAAGCGTGCTTCAGGATTTGGGTGATCTGGTAAAAAATAAACCCTGGATCGTGATGCTGCTCGTAACGATACTGATATTCATCAATCTCGCGCTTAAGGGGGGAATGTATGTTTATTATTTCGGAAATTACGTGAGTGAGACACATTTGACCGACTATCTTGAAAACATCGGATTCAATGGCTTTATCGATGGGCTGAACGGGCTCCTCACAGGCATTGGTTTGTCGGGATTCCAATGGCCGGAAGACCCTGCAACTTCCGGATTCAGTTTGTTCAATGCCGGCGGCATCATTTTCATGATTGTGGGCATTGGGTTTTCAAAATCCCTGGCAGACAGGTTTGGCAAGCGGGATGTTTTTGGCGGCGCTTTGTTCCTTTCAACATTGTGCCTTTTTGCATTTCTTTTTTATTCGCCACAGGCCGTTTACGCAATTTTCATTACTTACATTCTGCATGGATTCACTTACGGTATCACCATTCCACTGTTGTGGGCTATGATCGCCGATGTGGCTGACTATTCAGAGTGGAAAAACAACCGGAGGGCTACAGCAATTATTTTCTCAGCCATGATTTTCGGCCTCAAGGCGGGTCTGAGCATTGGAGGTTCTTTGGTGGCTGGTATTCTGGCATTTTACCATTACGATATCAACGTAGCAACCCAGATGCCCAACACCGTTCAGGGCATTAAGCTTTCGGTGAGCATTTATGCTTCAATTCCATTTTTCATAGCCGTTGCCTGCCTGTTCTTTTATGAAATAAATAATAAAATGGAGAAACAGATTGAACTTGATCTGAATAACAGAAGAAATGAAACTGTTTAAAAACGGAAAAATATTTTTGTAGTCAGTACTTAAAGCATATCAATTATGAGCGAGCATGTCAATTTTGAAGAACTTGGAAAAAAAGCAATTTCGCAACCGGTTGTGAAGCATATCTATACCGCAGACCCTTCAGCCCATGTATTCAATGATAAAATATACATTTATCCAAGCCATGATATAGATGCCGGATTACCCGAAGATGATTGGGGTGGCCATTTTGGAATGGAAGATTATCATGTGCTTTCCATGGATACACCTGATGGCGAATCGGTCGATCATGGTGTCGCCCTGCACGTAAAAGATGTGCCCTGGGCGGAGCGGCAAATGTGGGCTCCTGATGCAGCTTATAAAAACGGTACCTATTATTTGTATTTCCCTGCCAAAGACAAAGCGGGTATTTTCAGAATTGGTGTGGCTGTCAGTAAAAGCCCCACAGGTCCGTTTGTTCCTCAGCCGGATGCCATTAAAAGCAGTTTCAGTATCGATCCCGCCGTATTTGTGGACGATGATGGTGAAGCCTATATGTACTTTGGAGGTATCTGGGGTGGACAGTTACAACGATGGCAGACAGGCAAATTCATACATGATGTTAAAAACCCCGGTGACCTGGAACCGGCTGATGATGCGCCGGCGCTTTGCCCGAAAGGAGCCCGATTGTCTGGTGATATGCTGGAATTTGCAGAAAAGCCACGCGATCTGGTGATTGTGGATGAAAATGGCAGTCCATTGCTGGCCGGAGACCATGACCGCAGGTTCTTTGAGGCATCATGGATGCACAAATACAACGGAAAATACTATTTTTCCTACTCAACAGGTAACACACATTTTATATGCTACGCTGTTGGCGACAATCCTTACGGACCATTTACCTATCAGGGACAAATCCTCACCCCCGTCGTGGGCTGGACAACCCACCACTCAATTTGTGCTTTTAAAGGTAAGTGGTATTTGTTCTACCACGATTCGATTCTGTCAAAAGGTGTCACACATTTGCGTTGTGCAAAGGTCGCGGAGATCAGTTATGATGAAAATGGACTAATAAAAACACTGGATCCTTATCGGAAATAATGGCGAGATTATCATAAAACATTAGGTATTGCAGCTCTGATAAATGACCGAACCGGAACACATTATTTTTCACCTACAAAATCCTCTTTAACTGCAAACCAGCTTTGGATGCGCCTTGCCTGGAAGATGGCCATTTGTTCATCTTCTTCAACAAAACCCAGCATCATAGGATCATCCGGTAGCATGGGGTAAAACCGGATGGTTTTGCTGTTGGCTGGATTGATGTCATAGAAACGCATTGTAACCGTTTCGGGTGTTTGCAACAGGCTGTCGTATCGGGTGTTTACGGATTTGTCTAAAAACTTATCAGCCTGGAGATAAGCGAATTGCCCGATGTAATCCATCATCGCTGCTGTATCGAGCGCCTGTATGTGGTGTATTTTCAGGAAATTATCTTTGAATTCAATCATAAAATCGTACTCCGGGAATTGTGCATAACTGACCTCCAGCTTTTGAAGTGTACGCCAATTTGTGCTTAATATGGTTCTGTCGCGCCAGTCATTTTCAGGAATTTCAAAAATACCTGCGACGTAGCTTTCATAACCCGGGATTTGTACCATCGCAGGAATTTCAGCGCCTTCCGGAAGCACATAAGAGACCGTTTTATTGTCGTTGCCCGCGACACGGAAACCGGTTAGCCTGGTTCTCTGATCATAAATTTCAACCAAAGCTCCTTTTTGATTTATTAATTCAACAACTGCATCTGCCTGGTTTTTTGCCACATTTCGAAGCGCCTCCGTATCTTTAAGTATGGCAAGCAGCACCCTGACAATATTTTGTTCAGCCTTATACTGCTGATTAAGAATCCAGACCTCCTCTTTTTTTTGGAGTTCAATGGTTTCATCCGCATTTTGAATTTTTATTAAGCGCACTGCAGAGGTATCGGGCACGGCGAATATCTTAACTCCTTTTGCGCTATCCGACACCCGGTTGTCAAAAAATCCCAATGACAATGAAAGCACCACTAACACGGCAAGAATAATCATCAGGCTGATATTTTTTCGTCTTTGCAGTGTCATTCGGTCTTCTCTTTGGTGCTGAACTTTGAAAACCTGCGTTTTCTCAGCGTGTACTTTACAATTCCAAAAGCTACAATAAGTGCTATGGGCAAAATCAGGTTAATCAGTTGCCAGGTAGTTTTTTCGTTTTTAACTTTCACAGCATCCAGTGGTCTGATTTTCACCTCTTTCGAACGCACGTTAATGATGCCGTCTTCTTCGAGCAAATAGGTAATCAGATTTACCATCAGATCGGCATTGCCGTATTTTGTTTCAGAAAACTGATCAAACCCCAATTCGACCGGCTGCCCGGTTCTCGGGTTGATGTCATTTCTCGCAATATCACCATCTGATATGATCAGCAACCGGGTTTCGTTGCCATCAGGAATAAACTCCTCCGTATCTGTACCTGCAGGGAGAAATCTGTTCTTGTAGAGGGAAGTAAATTTACCTTCAAAAATCCAGGCGGTAGTTTGCGGGCCTGAGTTGAAAAATTCCGGATTCATCTCCTTCTTCAATTCGTTGATGCTCACCTGCACGGGCGCGCTGATGACTTTGGAATATTGCGAAGTGGAAAAGAGGGGAATTTTTCTGATGCCTTCTGCCTTTAGCGTGTCAACGGTACTCATAAAGCGCGTGAGTACTGCATCATTGTTTCTTACTGACGGGTGTTTTGTGAAATTATTTACAACCGGGAAAAATGGCCATGGCAGTAATTGAATTTGTGGGTTATCGCCAATGTTACCCACTACCACGGGGTAGGGGGCGGCATTCCGGTCAAGTATCATATCCCGGTTTATTCTGAAGCCAAATTTAAAAAACAGGTCATCCAGATTGGTCTCAAACGGGAGCGCCAGATTGTCTTCACGGCTCGCGCTGTCCATATTGGCGTGGAGGGCATCGATCAGGAAAATGGCCTTGCCACCACGCATGACAAACTGATCAATTTTATATTTATCGCTTTCGCTAAATGGCCGTGTTGGCTTTGCCAAAATGATGGCATCAAATCCAAGAAGATTTTGTCTTTTAGTCAGGTCAATATGAAAAACTTTATACCTGCTCATCAGCTCGGATGTCAGGCCTGCTATTTGCAGAGTGTCCAGTTCGCCATGGCCTTTGAGCATGGCGATGCGTTTGACGCGCTGTTCTGTAATCGATTTGATGGCGCTGATCAGTTCGTACTCAATCCCCTCAATCGATTGGTTGAGTTGTTCCTGAGGAGAAGAGGCTTTGTTGCCTTTAAGAAAATTCACAGTGGTCTCTGTATTTCCATAGGAAATCAGGGCGCCGGGAAAAACGAGTATTTGTGTTCGTTTACCATCAACATTATCGTATAAATTGGTGGCCTGGATGCCTTTTTTCATGAGTCCCTCATAATATTCCTGTCTGGCTTTTTGACTTTTTGCTGTTGAAGGATCGATGAACCTGAATTGCAGGTTGCCGCCTGCATAAACCTTAAATTCATCCAGCGTTTCTCTGACGCCTTTTTGGAGGCGCTTCACACCAGCGGGTAAATCACCTTCTAAAAAAACATCCACATAAAGGACATCGTCGAGGTTTTTCAAAATATTTTTTGTTGCCTCGCTTATGGTATAGCGTTTTTCTTCCGTGAGGTCAAACCGGTAAAACAACCTTGCCGACAGCTGATTGGCTACGATTATTACAAAAATCCCTATTAGGAAATAGAGCATTGATTCCAGTTTTCTGCTGTCTGAATTTACCATTGTCTGCTCCTTAAAATCAGGTTGGTTAGCAATAGCATGACCGCAATCACGCTCAAAAAGTAGATCAGATCCCTGGTGTCGATGAGTCCTTTGCTCATGGAATTGTAATGATACAGGATGCCGATCTGATCGATCAGGTTACCAAAACTGCCAAGGCCATCAATTCCGGATATGGCATTAAATCCGAAATACAAAAAGAAACACATGAACACCGCAATGATAAAGGCGGTCACCTGGTTTTCTGTAAATGAAGATGCAAATATGCCAATTGCCGTAAATGAGGCTCCAAGCAGAAATAACCCGAAGTAAGAACCGATGACGCCGGCTGTATCGATATTACCTGTCGGGGTGCTGAGATAGCTGAGTGTGAAGTAATACAGCAATGTCTGAAGTAAGGAAAATGCGACAAGGAAAACGCCGGCGAAATACTTGCCAAGAATAACGTCAATATCACATAGTGGTCGGGTAAGCAACAACTCCATGGTGCCGCCGCGTTTTTCTTCGCTGAACATCCGCATGGTAATAGCGGGAATTAAAAACATAAAAATGTACGGGCATAATGAGAAAAACGACCCCATATCTGCAAAGCCATAGTCGAGCACGCTTGTTTCGGGAAATACCCACATCAGCAACCCAATGCTTGTGAGAAATACCGCGATAATTACGTACGCGATGAGTGAGTTGAGAAAAACGTTGATTTCCTTGAAAAGTATCCTGATCACTTTTTGCCGGTTAGTTGTCTGAATACATCTTCCATACTGTTTGCCAACTGGTTCATTCCGATGAGTGTGTATCCTTTTTCGGTGGCAAATTTAAATATTTCAGGACGTACATCTGCGTCTTTTTCTGCCTCGATCAGCAGGAGTTGGTCTTTTGTTTCAACTGAGATCACGCCGCTAATTTTCCTGATCAGGCTTTCATCCACCTTTTCTTTGAATTCAACACTGATCACCACGGTTTCCCTCGGGCTGGTTTGAAGGTTGCCCGGCACATCATCAGCGACTAGACTTCCATTGTTGATAATGAGTACCCGGCTGCAAAGCGCCTGTACCTCCTGCATGATATGGCTGGAGAAAATAACTGTTTTGTCAGCGCTTACATTTCTGATCAATTCCCTGATTTCTATAATTTGGTTTGGGTCAAGTCCGGTGGTAGGCTCGTCAAGTATCAGCACCTGCGGATCGTGCAGTAGTGCCTGTGCCAGGCCAACCCGCTGGCGGTAGCCTTTTGAAAGAGACCGGATCAGCTTGTTCTGTTCTCTGGTTAAGCCGCACATTTCGATCCTTTCAGGTACACGTTGCTTTAGAAATTTCGAATTGGAAATGTGCAGTCCACCGACAAAATGCAGGTATTCGTGTACATACATATCCAGATAAAGCGGGTTGTGCTCCGGCAGGTAACCGATGTTTCGCCTCGAAGCAATGGCCT
>CAYZWN010000180.1:0-9706 GCA_964482185.1 uncultured Roseivirgaceae bacterium | reverse complement strand
CACCAAACATAGTCCAAAATCATCGTAAGAAATGACTTATGTCCTACTTTTATCCTAGATCATCCGGGATATTTGTATTGAAATTATACGGCAAAGGAGAAATAAAAAGAATATCGACCGGGATGCAGATTATGGAATGAAGTGATATGCTGTTTTAACTTATGGATCAATGCCTGATTATAGCCAAACTTAATTTTTAATTTATGAAAGGACTTTTTTGGGGATTGCTCACTATTGATCTCCAGTTTTATATTGATGAATTTCCGGCTGAAAACAACAAAGTAAAAGCCAGAAAATTCAATGCTTATATAGGAGGCCCGGCAACCAATGCCGCCATCACCTTCAGGCATCTTGGCGGCCAGGCAAATTTATTCACGGCTATCGGCAGGAATTCATTCAGAACTATGGTGCTTGAAGAGCTCTCGGAATTTGAGGTGGATGCGTATGACCTGAAATACGGTGAAAAAGCGGACCCCGTATTTGCCTCTGTAATTACAAGCAAAGCCACCGGGAGCAGGACCATTTTTTCCTATCATCCGGAGGAAGTTTCACAAATACCGGTGGATATGATTTCCGGTGATTTTAAAATCGCCTTGTTCGATGGTTTTTACATGAAATCAGCAATCGAGGCGGCACAAAGATGCAGAGAACTGGGCATCATCACCGTGCTGGATGGCGGCAGTTGGAAACAGGGAATGAATGAGTTGCTGCCATATATTGATATTGCTATTTGTTCAGCAGATTTCTTCCCGCCGGATATTCAGGCCATAGATGATGTGACAGAATACCTGCTTAAAAAAGGTGTCAGCAAAACCGCCATCACCCGTGGGGAGCGGCCGATCATTACAAATGAAGGAGAAGTGAATTATTTGGTTAGCGTGCCGCGAACTAAAACAGTGGATACCCTGGGGGCGGGCGATATTTTTCATGGAGCGTTTTGTTATTTTTACGGCACCTCAGGCAATTTTCTTTTATCATTGGAAAAAGCAGCCCAGATCGCTTCTTATTCGTGTCAGTTTGAAGGCCCTAGAGGATGGATGGGGCGGGATTAATTACAGTCTGTTCTTGAACTTCAATTATTTTTAATGGTCACTGGTCTGGGGTCACTTATTCAGGCACCAAAAACAAATTTCAAAAAAAAGAAAGTTCGCAATCTTCTTAGAAAGAAAAGTTTGGGCCATTATGATTTACCTACCAACAGGGTGTCAGATTTGTTATTGGTTACTTGCGATTTGGATAATCCCGTTCTCAACAACTGAACTTTATGGTCAGACTCACTAATCTATAAATAAGCTGATCAGAAATATCAGGATAAAGCCGACTACAGAAATAATCGTCTCCATAATGCTCCACGACTGTAGTGTTTGCTTTTCAGTCATATTCAGATATTTGCCAACCAGCCAGAAACCGCTGTCGTTGACATGTGAAAAAGTTGTTGCGCCGGCTGCAATCACCAGCACAACGAGCGCCTTGCCAATTTCGCCTGTGCCCAACACATCCAATACCGGCGCTACCATTCCGGCAGCGGTGATCATGGCTACCGTGGCTGAGCCCTGTGTTAAACGGATAATTACTGCAAGAAGGTAAGCCAGTACGACCGGGGGTACATTCTTATTACTCACCGTTTCGGCAATGGCCGCACCCACGCCGCTATCCACAAGAATCTGCTTGAAAACTCCACCCGCGCCGGTAACAAGGATGATCAATCCGGCAGGACCGAGCGCCTTGTTGGCCACCTGCATCAGTTGCTTGCCTGAATAATCGCGCTTGACGCCAAGAAAATACAAAGCTGACATTGTAGCCAGTAACAAGGCAATGAACGGGTGCCCGATAAACAATACTGCCTGTATGGCCGGACCATCAGGAATCCAATTATTTTTGAGCGCCAAATCTGTTATGGTACTTAGCAGTATGAGAAAGAGTGGCAACGCGATCAGAAATATTACCATACCAAATGATGGCAGATCCTTATGAGAGGTATTGCTGAGCATTTTTTGCTCTTCGGTAATATCCGGCGGATCGATATGGATTTTAGATGCTATATACCTGCCAAAATATGGCCCTGCGATGATGGCTGTTGGAAATCCTACGATAAGGCCAAATAATATCACCCAACCAAGCTGGGCATTGATAATTTCTGCAACAGCGATAGGCCCTGGAGTTGGCGGTATAAAAGCATGGGTAACGGCCAAACCTGCCAGTAACGGAATGGCATAATACAAAACCGATCTGCCGGTTTTCCGGGAAAGTGCATAGGCCATCGGTACCAGGATAATAAAGCCCACATCCAGAAACACGGGAATGGCAATGATGAATCCCGTCGTCATAAGGGCCCAGGACGACCGCTCAGCTCCAAACTTTTTCAACATGGATCGGGAAAGCGCCTCAGCACCACCGGAAACCTGCAAAATCTCACCAAATATCGATCCGATGCCAACCACGATGGCGATAAAGCCCAGCACATCACCCATGCCCTGCTGAATACTTTTTATAATGGTCATTAAAGGCATCCCGGTGAAAACCCCTACAAAGATGCTCGTAATCATCAGCGATATAAATGCGTGGATTTTGAAGCGGATTACAAGAATGAAAAGCAGGACTATAGCCAGGGCAGTGATTATGAAAAGCTGCAGTGTTGTCATGGGTTTTTGGGTATTTTTTTAATTCCCGGTAAAGCGTTCAATTGATGCGCTTAAGGATTTAAGATTAAAGATTATTGGAATACCAAAACTTTAAGGCTGCCAAGATAAGTACTATTCCCTTTTTTTCAAGAAAAATACAAATGAGTGGAACAAGCCATGACGAATTACTGTTGTGAAAACTGTGGTTTACAGGAGTTTTCGGCCATCAGAATTATTGCGCCGGCATAAATTTTTCAGAGAAAAAGCGTCGAATATCATCCGCAGCCGGTTTGCACACACCGCGTTCTGTAATCAAACCTGAAATGAGCCACGATGGTGTCACATCAAAGCCGAAATTCACGGCAGGACTTTCCTCCGGCATGATCAAAAATTCCTGTTCCTTTCCATGCAACAAGCCACTCATGTACTTCACTTCATGCGCATCCCGCTGCTCGATGGGTATCTGGGTCAGACCATCGTTGATCGACCAGTCGAAAGTAGAGGATGGAAAAGCAACATAAAATGGAATATTGCTGTCGGCAGCAGCGAGTGCTTTCAGATAGGTACCTATTTTATTGGCCACATCGCCGGTCTTGGTTACACGATCAGCGCCTGTGATTACCATATCTACCAGACCATGCTGCATCAGATGGCCGCCTGCATTATCGGGAATCACGGTATGTGGCACACCGTGTTGAAGCAATTCCCAGGCTGTGAGCCTTGCCCCCTGGTTGCGCGGCCTTGTTTCATCCACCCATACATGAATATTTATACCTGCATCATGTGCCTGATAGATGGGCGATGTAGCCGAACCATAATCCACGAATGCCAGCCAGCCGGCATTGCAATGCGTGAGTATATTGACGGTTTCCCCTTTCTTCATTTTGCTCATTTCCCTGATTATTTCCAAACCGTGCAATCCAATCTGCCTGCACATATCAGCATCCGAATCAGCAATATGCGTCGCCATCTCCTTCATTTGCCTGATGCAATTTTTGGGTTCAGGCGTATTGTGAAGTATTTCGAGTTGCTGATCGACGGCCCATTTCAGGTTAACCGCCGTTGGTCTCGTAGCGCATAGTTCAAAAGCTGCTTTTTCCACCTCATCAGAAAAGTGTTCTCTGTTTGCCCTGAGGGCGGCCAGATACATCCCGTACGCAGCAGTTGCCCCGATGAGCCCGGCGCCGCGTACATACATATCACGGATGGCCTCAACCACAGAGTTTACATTTTCCAGATCGACAATTGCAAATTCGAAAGGTAATTTCCTTTGATCTATTATCTGGATGACTGCATCGTTTTCGGGATGAAACCAAATGGTGCGATAGTGCCGGTTTTTGACCTTCATGCTTTGAAAAAAACTGTGTTTCAGAAAAGGCAAATCTAATGAATAATAGTCATTTCAATTCATGCGCAGCAAGATCAATATTATTTGGTCAGTAAAATACGCGTCGTGTCAACCGGACTTGCAATAAAACATGAATGCACTAATTCAGCTTTACACCATCTTAATACCACTCCTTGTAAATTAGGCTTAATAAAATACATATTAGTATTTCTGATTTTTTTGACTAATTCTACTACTCCTACTCAGAGTTTCCTGCGGATAACTCTGAGGGGGGTTAAATGCTTTGCGTCTTAGCGTCTTTGCGGTTTATTTCTGACCAAATTTCAATTTTCCTTCTAATAGCAACCCCATTCATTTCCATGGATAAAGCATGGAATTTTATTTGAACAACCGCATAGAAGGTGAGATGCGGCGTTTTTAATTTTACAATTTTTTCATGCTTTGCGCCTTAGCGTCTTTGCGAGAAATCAACCACCAGTTATTGAATTTTGAACCGTCTGGATTTACCTGCCCTTACTCCTACTCAGAGTTTCCTGCGGATAACTCTGAGGGGGGTTAAATTTCAAAATAGCTATACTTAACAGGAAGACGCACGTCAGTTCACATCTGTAAAGATGCAGGATTCATTTCTGAAAAATTCAACTTTATTTCGCCCCATGAGTTTCTGATTCTTTTGGCTACCTTTGTGCGAATTTTTGAAGAGAAAAACCATATGAGTTTAGCGGAGGAGATCAGCAAAAGAAAAACATTTGGAATAATCAGTCACCCCGATGCGGGAAAAACAACGCTCACTGAGAAACTGCTTCTTTTCGGTGGTGCAATTCAAACCGCCGGTGCCGTTAAATCTAACAAAATTGACAAATACGCCACCTCAGACTTTATGGAGATTGAAAAGCAGCGAGGCATTTCTGTGTCCACCTCCGTGATGGGCTTTGAATATCAGGGTCTTAAAATCAACCTGCTCGATACACCCGGTCACCAGGATTTTGCTGAAGACACCTATCGCACGCTTACCGCCGTGGACAGCGTGGTCATGATCATTGATTGTGTGAAAGGTGTTGAAATCCAAACCGAGAAACTCATGGAAGTATGCCGGATGCGCAGCACGCCGGTCATTGCCTTTATCAACAAGCTTGACAGGGAAGGCCGCGACCCTTTCGAACTGCTTGACGAAATAGAAGCAAAGCTTTCGATTAAAGTGCGACCACTGAGCTGGCCAATCGGCATGGGCAAGTCTTTTAAGGGTGTTTACAGCCTTTTTAATAAAAAACTCATCTTGTTCACTCCAAGCAAATCGCAAATCGAAATGGATGATTTTATTGAAATATCTGATATTCATGACGAAATGCTCGAAAAGCACATCGGTGCAAGCCGCGCGAAGCAGCTGCGCGATGATGTGGAACTGATCGAGGGAATCTATTCTGAATTTGATGTGAATGAATATCTGGAGGGTCATGTAGCTCCGGTATTTTTTGGAAGTGCCGTGAATAATTTCGGCGTTCAGGAGTTATTGAATTGCTTTATTGATATTGCTCCCGGACCAAAGCCCAGGCATACCGAAACCCGCCATGTGCAGCCTTCCGAAGATGTGTTCTCCGGTTTTGTATTTAAAATCCACGCCAATATTGACCCACGACACAGAAACAGAATTGCTTTTGTGCGTGTATGCTCCGGAAAGTTTGAGCGCAAAAAAAATTACTACCACGTGCGGCAGCAGAAACCAATTCGCTTCTCCAATGCCACAGCTTTTATGGCGCAAAACAAGGAAACCATTGACGAAGCCTTTCCCGGCGACATTGTTGGTCTTTACGATACAGGAAACCTGAAAATTGGCGATACCATCACTGAGGGTGAAAGCGCTGTTTATAAAGGCATTCCAAGCTTTTCTCCGGAGATTTTCAAGGAAGTAATCAACCTGGATGCCATGAAGAGTAAGCAGCTTGATAAAGGATTGCGACAACTCATGGATGAAGGTGTGGCACAATTGTTTTTTTACGAGCTGGGATCAAAAAAAGCGGTGGGAACCGTGGGCCAACTACAGTTTGAAGTAATTCAGTATCGGCTCAAGCATGAATATGGCGCTTCGTGCAATTTTGCATCGATGAATCTCTACAAAGCCTGCTGGATTTCGAGCGACAACAAAAAGAAAATGGATGAATTCATCAAATCAAAGTACCGCCATATCGCAAAGGATAAGGATGGCAAGCTGGTATTTATGGCTGAAACCAAACAATGGCTCATGATGGTACAGGAAAACTTCCCCGATATCCAGTTTCACTTTACATCAGAATTCTAACCTGAATATTCATAACAACTCAAAAGAAAAGGCTGCCATTGACAGCCTTCCGGAAAATCTGAAAAACTCCCGTCGGAACCGGATTTTTGGAAATTGTTTATTGCGCCAGCTTAATACCAAAGGGCACCTCAAGCTTCTCCCATCGTAAATAAACATTAGCGCTGTCATCAGTGAGGTGTTTGAACCCATATTCAAGCCATTCGGTAAACTCAGCCGCAACCGGCTTCACGGAAATCACCAACGCGTCCAGACTTGCATCATATCCATAACTTCCCCAACCATCCGTTGTCTTGTTAAACATAATTTTGAACTCCGTTTCTCCGGCCAGCATGTGGATGCTGTAACTGCCGGCAGCTATTTTATTCCCCTCAATCATCATATCCATATTGATGGAGATGGTGGTGTTTTCATTGGCGCCGGCCCGCCATGGGTAAGGCTTGTCGTGTGACCACTGGTCACCCGGATACATGCCGTAGGGCACCAGATCACCCCAGATTGTGCGGCCTCTCACACCGGGTCTGCCATAGTTGATGGTCACTTCGCCATATGCCCCGATTTGCTGCATGACGGAGGCTCTCGGACTTTTAGGCGGACGGGCATCCTGCCCAAAGGAATTGTAGCACATCACCGTCGATAAGACGATGATCAGGCTGGTTTTAATCATGTTTTTCATCGAAATAAAATTTTGTGTGGAACGTATGCATTGATATATAAAGCTAAACAACATTTCGCACTTACTTACGGGAAAATGACGCTATTTTTGAATGAAATGGAGTTTGGCTGACCCGGCGATAAGGTAAGGCAAAATGAAAGTTTTTACTGTTTTTTTCCAGTATCATAAAATGCATCGGACTTTGCGCCTAAGTATCTTTCATATAGAATCTTGCTGAATATTCGGCTATATTTGCAGTCAGTATCGCAACATAAATGACAGATAAGTGGAGGATCATCAAATCCATACTTTAAAAAACGGAATCAGGATAGTACATAAGCAGGTCAGGAATTCAAAAATTGCTCATTGCGGTTTTATACTTGATATTGGCAGCCGGGATGAAAGTCCGTCGCAAAAAGGTCTCGCTCATTTCTGGGAACATATGGCTTTTAAGGGAACTAAAAGGAGACGTTCATTTCAGATTATCAACAAACTGGACATGCTTGGCGGTGAGCTGAACGCCTACACCACTAAAGAAAATATTTGTTTTTATGCCTCGGTGCTGGATATCCATACCGACAAAGCAATTGATATTTTATCAGATATCACCTTCAACAGCATCTTTCCTGAAAATCAGATCGAAAAAGAAAGAAACATCATCCTTGAGGAAATGTCACTTTACAAAGATGCCCCGGAAGATGCCATCCAGGACGATTTCGATCAACTCATCTTTTCAGATCATCCACTGGGCAGTAATATTCTGGGGACCAAGGAAAGTGTCAAGTCCTTCAGACAAAATGATTTTTTTTACTTCTTAAGGCAGCATCTTAATACCGAACGACTGATATTTTCGTCCGTAAGCAGCCTGCCCTTTTCCAAAGTGTTGCTGATCGTGGAAAAATACCTGAGTGATGTCCCCGCCTGCACGGCAGTTAAAATCAGAAACCCTTTCCATATCAATAACTATGTGGCCAAAACCCGTCTGGAAAAAAAGCATATATTCCAGGCGCATTGTGCTATTGGCTCGATTGCCTACAGCCACCAGGACGATAAACGGGTGCCCTTGTCATTGCTTGTAAATCTGCTTGGCGGACCTGCCATGAATTCCAGGCTCAATATGTCGCTACGTGAGAAATATGGATATGTTTATGCCGTTGATGCAAGTTATGCCGCATTCCATGATACTGGCATGGTCAGCATATTTTTCGGTACGGAAAAAAGACAACTAAATTCCAGTGTCGGCGTTGTCTTGCGGGAACTTAAAAAATTCAGATCTGCACCAATCGGCACAGCGCAACTGCACAAGGCAAAAGAGCAATTTGTTGGACAGATGGCCATGGCTGAAGAAAACAACGCAAGCCTGATGTTGATGATGGCCAAAAGTCTGCTTATTCACAACCGGATCGAGTCTTTTGAACAGGTAGTGGCGAGAATACGCAAAGTCTCGAAGCAGGATATTTTCGAGGTTTCAAATGAAATTCTTGACGAAAGCATGCTGAGTTTCTTATATTTTGTGCCAAATAAGTAATCTGAGCATGCACATCACCGATCCCCGTATTAATGAATATTCTGAGCGGCATACCTCTGAGCCTTCCGCAATCCTGAATAAAATTGAGAGGGAGACACATCTCCGGTCGATCTATCCAAGAATGTTGTCCGGAAAACTCCAGGGCAGGTTTTTATCCATGGTTTCCAGGATGATCAAACCAAAATTTATCCTTGAAATAGGCACTTTCACCGGGTATTCAACCCTGTGCCTGCTTGAGGGATTGCGACAAGACGGGCAAATACACACCATTGACATAAACGAAGAACTCAGCCGGCAAAATGAATTGATTTTCGCAGAAGCCGGCGCTGCGGATAGAATAATACCTTATTACGGCAATGCCATTGACATCATTCGGGATATTGGCATTTTCTTTGATTTGATTTTTATCGATGCGGATAAGATCAACTACGCCAAATATTTTGAACTCAGTATGGATAAACTTAAAATCGGAGGCTTTATATTGGCCGATAATGTACTCTGGGGCGGGAAAGTGCTCAATACCGGAAAAGATTCCGACAAAGACACGCTCGCTGTTCAGGGGTTTAATGATTTGGTAAGTAAGGACAATCGCGTTGAAAATGTGATGCTTCCACTCAGAGATGGCATGACTTTAATACAAAAAATATGTTGAGAACAGCAATACTTCTTTCTCTGCTTCATGCTTTTCAGGTACTCTGTGCGTCTCCAAGGGTGCCTTCCACCATGCAATTTGCCGGCATGACACTTAATATCAACGATGTGGCGAGAAAACAAATCCAGGATGATGTGGATGCCCTGCGTCGAAATCCTACCTATTTTCAGAAAAGAGTAGAGAAGGTTGACCAGTACTTTCCGATCATTGAGCGGGTTTTCCGTGAAGAGCGGATGCCGGAAGATTTTAAATACCTGGTCATTCAGGAAAGTGCCCTCATAGGAGATGCCGTCTCCACATCCAATGCAGTTGGTTACTGGCAATTCAAGGAAGCTACCGGAAAAGAGGTCGGCCTCACAATCGATCGTAATATTGATGAACGTATGCACATCATTGCGTCCACACATGGTGCTGCCAAATATCTTAAGAAAAACAATTTCTTTTTCAATAACTGGGTTTATGCCTTGCTTGCCTACAATACCGGTCCCGGTGGGGCTGAACAATTTGTTGAGAAAAAATACCTGGGCGCCAACAAAATGGATATCACAAAACAGACACACTGGTATGTCAAGAAATTCCTGGCACATAAGGTCGCTTTTGAAAATGAAA
>CAYZWN010000179.1:0-9734 GCA_964482185.1 uncultured Roseivirgaceae bacterium | reverse complement strand
TATCCGGACTTCTTCCTCGACGAGAATCTCGATAGCTGGTCCGCGATCGGCCACTGTGCGGCGCCGAAAGGCAACTTGACCTTCGCGGCGTTTAGCGGCTCGGAGAGATTCGTCGATGTCAACGCGGACGGGCTCCCCGATGTCCTCGAACACTCCAAGTTGGAGTCTGCGGCCGATCCCTTCAAGACGGTGCTGCTCAACACCGGGTACAACTGGCAGCTACCCGAAACCGCGCGCGATGGCTTGGCGATCCCTCCGTCCCTCCTCGTGGAAGCGACGACTCCTCAGGTCACGATCTCTCCCCCCAATTCCGATGGCGCATGCTTCAGCGGACCGGGTGGAGGAACGGATTTCGGATGGCGCTTCGTCGACGTGAACGGTGACGGCATGGCGGACATGATCGGCGGACCCAACAACGAGGTCCACCTCTGGGATGCCACGGGTTCGAGTGGAAGCCTCTGGCGACTCGCTCCAGACTGGGTGCTGCCGGCCTCGGTCAGCTTCTCGGTTTCCGAGGCGGCCACGGTGGAGTTCCGGCTCGCCGATGTGAACGGCGATGGCATGATGGACATCCTGACGGATGGGGGTGCCTATCTGAACGTCGCGGAGCCGCCGGACCGGCTGGAATCCGTGACAACGCCCGCCGGAGCCGTGACGACGCTCTCGTACGCCCCCGCGATCAGCTTCGAGGTGCCGCCTCGCCAGAACCCCACGACCGCCGACGGCCAGCGGCGGCTCGGACAACCATTGTGGGTACTCTCGGAGAGTTCTACCGACCCGGGTTTCGGGCAACCGCTCATCCGCACCCAGTTCGCCTACTTCGGGCCCATCTACGACGAATCGGACCGGGCCTTCCGCGGCTTCCAACGCGCCGAGGTGATTGACGCGAATCCCGATGGCGCGATGCGGCGCGCCCGCCAGGCGTTCATCTTTCACACCTCCGACCCCCTCTCAGGACAGGTCGCTCGTGTAGAGACACGAGACGATGCGACCGGTGATCTGTTCCGGATCTCGGCGTTCGAGTACAAGAGTGCCTCCGGAGCAGATGGAAGCGTCACGCTCACCCGCGATGACTTCACCGTCGAAATGTTGCCAGCTGAGGAGCCGGCCCAAGCGCCGTTCGCCTCGTTCTTCTCGTTGCTTGCTGGCACCGAAGACGCGGACCGCGCACATATGGCCTTCGGGGTCAGCAGTGAGGAGAGGACTTACGAAGGTCAATCTGATCCGCTGGTATCGAGGACTGAGCGCGCTTTCGACTTCTACGGAAACTTGATCAGGGAGTCGAGACTTGGCGATCCAAGCGATCCGAGCGATGATCGAGTTACGTTTCTGCTCTACAAGACGACTGACAACGCAAGCCGCCTGCTCTCTAACGTGGGCGTGCTAATCCAGCTGGGTGAGTCCGGACCTTCCGGTACTGCGAAGCAGCGTGATACGCTGTTCGAGTACGATGGGGCCGAGTTCTCGACTTCCTTGTTGCCCGTCCGAGGGAACGTGACTGGTGTGAGGCAGATATTTGCAGGTGGCGCAGAGTCGGTGACGCAGAAACGCGTGTTCGACGAATACGGGAATCTCCTTTCTGTGAGTCCCGGATTCCGGACAGGAGACCCGCCCCCGAGTGCGAACACGACGATCACGTACGATTCCACGTTTCAGACGTTCCCCGAGGTGATCGTGCGTGCGGACGGCTCTGCTGAGGCCCTGTCGACCACCTTCGACTATGGGCTCCCGGGCTGCGGGGCCCCTCTCGGTTTCGGCGCGGCCTGTCGCATGACCGACGCCAACGGACAGCCGACGGCGATGGGGTACGACGGGTTCGGTCGCGAGGTTCGCCGCGATGCGCCCAATGGCTTCGCGCAGACGATCGACTACCACCCCGAGCGCCTCGGCATGGCCGACCAACGTCTCGAGCTGCGAGTCCGGTGGGACGCGTCCGCCGGCGATCCGGCGACCGACTCGGACGCGATCCGGGCGGAAATGTTCTTCGATGGGCTCGAGCGCCCGATTCGCCGCACCCGCTCGGGCCTCGGGTCGAGGGTCGAGGAGCAGCTCTTCGGGTACGACGGCGCGGGCCGGCTCGCTCGCGTCGACGACTGGGCGTTCGCGGGCGCGGGCGTCCGGCCATTCGCGCAGTTCGCGTACGATGGCATGGGCCGACTGCTGCGCCAGGAGGAGTCGGATGGCAGCGTGACACAGCGCACCTATCGCCCGCGCGAGGTCGAGACCGAGGAGATCCTCCCGGGCGATGGAGTCGTGAGCCGCCGCATCGAGCGCAGCGACGCGTTCGGTCGGCTCGCGGCGGTGGAGGAGTTCGAGGATCTGTCGGGTCTCGGCGCCCTCACGACGTATGGATACGATCCGTTCGACAATCTCACGTCCGTCGAGAATGCCGTTGCCAATGACGCCGCCCTGTGTGGTCCCGATCCGGCCTGCTCCGGCCAGCAACACAGGACAGAGATTCTGTACGATAGTCTCGGGAATCGGGTCGCGCTGTCCGATCCCGATGCCGGCGACTGGCAATGGGACTACGACGCGCGCGGGCGCGTCATCGTCGAGGCCGATCCGCGCGGCATCGTGATCACGAACGACTACGACGAGCTCGACCGCCCGATCCGGAAGTGGTCGCAGGAGGGGATCCAGGAGCTGCAGCTCGAGCAGACCTTCGTCTATGGCCTCGCGGAGAGCGCTCCCGCAAATGGGATCGGTCGGCTGCTGATCGCCGAGGACGCCGAGGGCCGCGACGCGTTCGACTACGACGCCGCCGGCAACGTCCGCTTCCACCGGCGGACGCAGTCCGGCCGGCGCTTCGACTTCGTGCACGCCTACGACGCACTGGGCCGGCGGATCGTCACGACGTATCCAGACGGCGAGCGGGTCGAGTGGCGGCACGACAAGCGGCAGCTCGTCGGGATCGACACGACGGGTGGAAACTTTGCTGGCCCCTATGTGTCCGCGATCGACTATGACGCTCGGGGCAACGCGACGGCCGTCGAGCTCGGGGGCAGCGGCTCGTCGGCGCCGCTGAAGACGAACCGAACCTTCGACGCCGGGACGGGCCGCCTCGAGCGGATCCAGGCGGTGACCGGTGGGGGCGTAACGGTCATGGACTTCGACTACCAGATGGATGGTCTCGGCCGAGTCCGAGCGCTGGCAGCGCGCGCTACCCCAGCAGCCACGACGACGTCCGAGCTTCGGACCTTCTCCTTCGCGTACGATGGTCTGCATCGCCTGACCCAGGCGAACGGCGCTTTCGGCACGGACCCGGCGCTGGTCGAGCAGCGCGCCTACAGCTACGACGCCCTCGGCAACCTGCGCCAGAAGGGAGCGGGCGGCGTCGGCGGCCACTCGGAGCTTCGTTACGACCATCCGGCGAAGCCGCACGCGATGACGCAGGCGTTCGACGCGCAGGGCCAGCTTCAGGTGCAGTATGACTACGACGCCTCCGGCAACGTGACCCAACTGGGGCGAAGGACTGGCGCGGGCTTCTCGACCACCACGCTCGACTACGATGCCTTTGGCCGGCCGGCTCGAGTGGGCAATCAGACCATGGCCTACAGCGCGCTCGGCGCGCGCGTGCGGCTCACGTCCGGCGGCGAGCAGTTGCTCTTCCCGGAGCCCGGCTTCGAGTACCTGGTCGGCGAGAACCGAGTGAACAAGCACTTCTTCGTCGGAAACAGCCGCGTGGCCTCGTCGGCGAGCACGTGGACGGCGCCGAGCGCGACGTCGTCCCCGCTCTTCGCGTGGCGCGGGCCGGAGATCCCTCTGCCGCCCGGGTGGGTGCTCCTCGTCCTCTGGGGGTGCGGCTTCGCCGGCCTCGTGGCATTCGCGATCCGGCCCCGGCGCGACGGTGCACCGCTCGGCACCCGAACGACGGCTGCCGCGCTGATCGCGATCGTCGCGCCGGTCCTCGGTGCGAACAACTGCAACCCGAGCCCGCCGCCGCCTCCCGTGATCCTCGGAACCCACGGGTTCACGGTCCTCTACTACGCCACCGACCATCTCGGCTCGACGGTCGTCGTGGTGGACGCTCTGAAGCGGGTCAAGATGCGTCGCGGGTATCAGCCCTTCGGGGAAGTCGGCTGGGGCGAGGGAAGCGAGCTCGGCCACCTGTTCACCGGCGAGCGCTTGGATCCGACCGGCCTGTACGGGCTCGGCCCCCGCCAGTACGACCCGACGACCGGCCGCTTCCTGCAGCCCGACCCGATCGTCCCGGGGGCGGAGAATCCGCAGGCGCTGAACCGCTACAGCTACGTGCTGAACCGCCCGCTCGAGTTCACGGATCCGTCGGGGCTCGCGCCCGAGTCATCGTCCTCGCAGGAACGCCGCCCCTCGATCGGACCAAGATTCTTCTCGAACGGACCGGGAATCATCGGACGCATCCCCGGATTCGAGCATATCGGTCTGCTCTTTCGACTACTCTCGGGAGAGTTTCCGCGTGGCGCATCGATCTCAGAGAGGAGATTTCAGTCGGTTCCGCCGTCCCAAGGGCAAGGGCTAAGCGGCGAGCAGCAACGCTCGCCTTCGGAACTCGCAGCGATCGCGATCTTCGAGAACAGGGAAGTCCCAGCGGACGTGGTCGGCCAGATTCCGTTGCGTGACCTCGGCGGGTTTGCTGAGCTCCGCGTAACCATTGCTGAGATTCGGGGCCGACAGGAGGCGGCCGAGGTTAGGGCCCGCCTACGCCTCGCGCTCTCGACAGTCAACGCCGGACGAACGGCCATCGCGGTGTCACTCAGTAGTTCGGTTCTGGCGGTGCTGAATCCAGCGCGAACGGCTACGCAGCTCGCTCGTGATCTCCCAACCGCGCTCAGCGGTCCAGAAGGATCCTTGGCTCGCGAAGGTGCTGGACTTTTCATGGACGGACTGAAGGATCTCATGGACATAGTCCGCCAACCGATCGGTCCACCGATCAGGCGCAGGTAGGAGGAGGCCGAATCTTGATCGGAGCACTACGCGTCTTTCCTTCATTCCTGACGTCTATGGTCGTGTCGCTCGCCCTCGGCTCGCTCTGCCTGTTGACTTCAGAAGCGCGAGCTGCATCGATTCCGGACGATCGGTCACTTTCGATCGGCGAGTACATGGAACTGGGTGTATCCGACCCGGCGCGAGAATGGTCGGCCACCGACTTCGAGGATGCGCTTCGTCTGCTCGAAACGCTGGAGCCCGAGCAACTTCCACGGGTCGCGAGTCCGCGGTCGCAGATGTTGTTCGAGCGGCTTCTGTCGAGCCACCGAAACGAGTTCGAGCTCGAGCCGGAGAAACGGGCGGACGTGCAGAGAGAAGGCGCGCCTCCCCAATCAGTGACAGAACTCTACTCCCCGAAGGGCTTCCTCTTCGCGAGGGAGTTGGTCGCGATCCGGGCCGAGTCCCTTAACCGCAGCCTCGTTTGGCTCACGCCTAGGGCGGAGGCTCAAGAACTTGCGTCGCAGTTCCTTTCAATGATGGAAGATGCGACATCACCTGAGCGTCGAGTTCAGCTTCGCGAGAGAGTTGCGCAGGCGGAACGAACAGGTGAGGTATCTGCCAGGCTTGTTAAGAAGCAGGTTTCTGAATTGCTCGCTCTGGCTGCACTAGAGGAACTGGGGGATGACGCGCGCCGTGACCTGCTATCGCACGCGGAGAGAAGCTTCGATCAATTGCCGAGGTTCCTGTCGAGAAACGACGTGAAGTGGATCGCGGATCTCCTGAGTGGCGCAGCATCTATGGACTGGAACGCGACCATCGCTAGAGGCTTGTACGATCTCGGCAAGGCGCTCGACCAGCAAGCAGAGTCTGATCAATGAAGACGCCTTCTCATGAGTGACGGAGTCCCAAAGTGACTTCCAGACGGTCGCGGATGAGCGAAGTTTCCCGCCCCTCCGCGAGATGGACAGTCGCATCGAGAGATTCTTCGGTCGAGACACGCTAGCGGGACGTCTTCGAGACACCGAGTTCCAGCGCGAGAACCAGCTACAAATCCTTCGCACAATCGACCGAACGATCCAGGGCACGAAAGCTATCACTCCGCTTCAGATCGGTGTTCAGTTGTTTCTTCGGAACGTGACCAGACCGAGGACTGTCGAGAACATCCGTCGATTGGAGATAGAGATCGACAACTTGAGGGGGGAGCTGGGGCTCGGTCCGGTCGTCTTTCCCGCGATCCCAGCGCCACCCCCAGTAGATTTAGTGCCCCTGCCGGCACGGAGGCGTCCTCTCTAACGAGAGGAGATTGCGACAGAGTTCCAATCGGGAGCACCTTCATGAGTAGACATGTATTGATAGTTTTGACTGTCGGTATTTCTTTCCTACTCGTGCTGTTTCAGGCAGGGAGAACCGTAGCGGTCGGGGAGGAATCGCCAACGACGATCGATCTTCGCACTGCCTGGGCAGGAAAGGTCGACGAATGCCCCGAGTGTGTGCTCCTCGAACTCGCGGAGGACGGCTACCGAATCGCATACTTCGCGCGACCTCGACCCGACTGTCGCCTTCGGCCCGGCCATATCAGCGAAGCGTTCTCCGATACGGAGCAGAGGACGGTCGCTCTCGAACTCTCTAAAGACGGCAGAGAGTACATGCGGAGGTGCAGGCCGAACGAGGCGACCGCCGACGTCGAGATGATGTTGGTCACCATCGGTGATGCGGTAGTCGGCCGAGCACTGACCCATCAGGACTTCGAGATTGTTACGATTGTTGCGGGCCACGGGTTCGAGCAGTTGCTAAGCCTCTTCCCGGAACCGGCGACAGGAGTCCGCTGAAGGCTTGCAGGAAGCTCTGACCCGGGGGAGTGTACGGGAACGGTTCTTCCGTGACCGGGGACGTGACCGGGGACGTTCCTTCCGTAGTTTCGCTGTCGGGTGGAGGTGCGACAAGCGGAAGCTCGACGGCATCGACACGACGGGCGGCTCCTACGTGGAGTCGGTCGACGACGACGACGCGCGCGGGTACTTGAGCCAGAATGGATCCGGCGGGATCGGCGGTCTGTCCGAGTTCCGCTACGAGCATCCGTCGAAAACCCACGCGATGACCCGCGCATTCGACGACCAGGGTCTGCTGCGAGTCGAGTAAGCCTACGACGCCTTCGCGCTTCAGCCGACAGGTGCGGCTTCGCCGGCCTCATGGCATTCGCGATCCGGCCCCGGCGCGGCGGCGCACCGCTCGGCACCCGAACGACCGCAGCCGCGCTGATCGCGACCGTCTTGCCGGTCCTCGGTGCCAACGACTGCCACCCGGGCCCGGGTGGCGCGGACCACGCAGATGACGCCGCGCTCGGGGCCGTCCACGTGCTCGGTGTCGAGCGACACGAACTCTTCCGCAGTAAGGCGACACGTACTTTCCCGCACCCCTCCTTGGTTGTCTTCTCTTCGTCTCGCCCGCTCCCCCACCGGGGAGGGGCCGGCGGCTGGACCCGCCCCGATTTCATAGACACTCGCACTATCCCGTGGCGATACCGGCGTTTGGCTGCAGCCGGCGGTGGCGACCGGGCGCCTGTCACGGTCGAATCGCGTGATGTCTATATTGGATATATCTGGCCATAGCTGGTATACGCTGGGCCAGACGGAGGAGCCGACCATGAACGTGCATCTCGGCGACCTCGAGTCCTACGTACAGGAGAAGCTCGAGCGCGGCGGATACGCATCGGCGGCGGAAGTCATTCGCGAGGCGCTCCGCAAGATGCGCGACCAGGAGCGGGAGGACGCGACACTCCGGGCGATCGAGTCCTACGTGCTCCGGGGGATCGATCCCGGGCCACCTGAAGGCGTTTCAAACGACGAGTGGGAGCGCCGCTTGGCCGCCGCCCGACGGCGGATGCAGAGCTTCGTCGCCGAGGGTGTCGAATCGGCGGACCGCGGTGAACTCGTCGACGGATCCGAGGCCCGATCCCGTCTTCGCGAGAAGCAGAAGTCGAGGCGCAGACGCAAGGCCGGATGAGCTTCCGGCTCACGGTACAGATCTGACCCGACCCGCCTCCGCCTGCTGGATCGAGTCGACAAGGACGGCCTCTTCGTCCTCGGTGAGTTCGAAAAACTCATCGCCGTCGGGCGCGAGAACGGTCACGACACAGCCCTCGGGTAGGGGATCGCCCTCGAGTTCCACCTTGCCGGAAACGACCTTGCCGGTCGAGATCTTCATAGGTGCGAAGAGTAGCGTACGCGGATTCAGGCGAGAAACGTCGGCTCAGCCTCAGCTCGTGGACTTGCCTGGCGGTACTTCGTCAGCGAAAGCCGCGTCAACGAACACTTCTTCGTCGGCGGTCCTCGCTACTCCGCGAGCGCGACGCGGAGTTTCTGAAACTCCGCGACACGTTCTGACCGGGCGGTCGGGCGACTTCGTTGGCTCGATCGCCTCGGCTTCGTGCCTCTCGCGCGGTCCGATCATCGGGTCCATTGCGGCACCTCGGTCAGTCGACGATCGGGAGTGCTCGAATTCTGATCCGATCTGGCTCGAGCACGACGATGGCGCCCGCCATGAGAGCCTCGGTGACCGCCGGCAGATTGGCGATCACTACGGCGGTCTGCGCGGCGGGATGTCGGGGCAACGCGCCGCGAAAGAGAATGACCGACGGGACCGTCCGCTTGCGAGTTGCCAGCAGAGTCCCGAAGTCCGTGTCTGCCGACACGATGATCCGATCCTCCTGCGCCGCGCGATCGAAGACCGCCGGGTCGTCGGCTCCGGCAAGCCCGTACTCGCGAACGTGAACCGCGTCGTGACCGCCCTGCCGGAGACCTTCGGCCAGTTGCGGCGAGAGGGCGTTATCGACGAGGAATCTCAAGCCGTCTTGATCAGCGGCAGCTCTCGCTCCCGCACGGCCTCGGCGGCGTAGCGAAGCGCTTCACGCACGTCTTCGCGCTCCAGGTCGGGGAACGCGTGGAGGATGTCCTCGTCCGCCATACCGTCCGCCACCATGCCCACTACGGACGCCACGGGGATCCGGAGCCCCCGGATACACGGAACCCCACCCATCTGATTCGGGTCGATCGTAATGCGGGGGAATCGCATGAGGGAAGCACTTAGCGCCAACGGCGGCTTGGCGCCACCGCTGACCGGGAACGCCGCTCGTGACCGGGGACGTGACCGGGGACGTTCCTTCCGAAGTTTCGTTGTCCGGTAGAGGTAGAGGCACGCCGAGCGGCGGCTCGCCGACTTCGACCGGATGGGCGGCTCACTCGGGGAGCCGAACGGCCGCGAAGCGCTCGAAAAACCTGCGACAGAACGGATCCGGCGGGATCGGGTGGGAGGAGAGAAGAGTCGACCAAGGAAGGGTGCGGAAAAGTACGTGTCGCCTTGCTGCGGAAGAGCTCGTGTCGCTCGGCAGATCTCCGGCGCGAGCTCGACGAAGCGGCCGGAGCGGGTGCTGGACTCACTGCGGCAGCGTCGGCTTCGCCACGAAGCTCTCGTCGATGCGTCCGGTCAGGCTCCCCAGGAACACGACGATCGACTGCACCTCTTCATCCGAGAGCTTCCGGCCGAGCTGGTGCCACGCCATCGAGTCGACGGCCTCGGACAGCGTCGCGATGCTGCCGTCGTGGAAATACGGTCCGGTCTTCTCGATGTTGCGCAGCGACGGGACCTTGAAGAAGTACTTGTCCGCCTCGTTCTGCGTGACCTCGTAACGACCGAGATCCTCACTCTCGTACGGGTGCACCAGCCCGATCTTCTGGTACATCAGCCCGCCGACCGGCGCGCCCATGTGGCAGGCGGTGCAGCCGGTGTCCAGGAACTTCTCGAGGCCCGCGACCTCGGCATCCGTCAGCGCG
>CAYZWN010000178.1:0-9784 GCA_964482185.1 uncultured Roseivirgaceae bacterium | reverse complement strand
GAACTATACTAAAAGAATTCATGAAATATTCGCTGATAGGAATCTTCCTGCAATGCATGTTTCTAAGCCTGCTGGCGGCTTCCGATCTTGAAGCCCAGAGTTATCAGAGCGTGAAGGAGATAAAAATCTCCGTCAACTTAAAGAATGCTTCCCTGAAGGAAACATTTAACTGGATCAACAACAACACTGATCTTTATTTTAATTATGACCGCATCCACGTCGAAGACATGGACACGAAGATTAATTTCCAAAAATCCAATGCTACACTTGAGGAGCTTCTGCTACATATCTCAAAGCAGGCTAAATTGAAGTTTAAGCAAGTCAACAACAACATCAGTGTTGACTTCATGGAAAATAAGCGGAATGAAAAGGAAATTGAAATCATACTTCAGGGCATCAGAATTACCGGTAAAATAACCGGAGACGACGAGCCAGATGGCATGCCCGGTGTGAACGTACTTATCCAGGGAAGCATGTCGGGCACCGTCACAGATATTAATGGCAACTACGCAATAGATGTGCCCGATGCCAACGCCATACTGGTTTTTAGTTCTGTGGGATACATAACCGAAGAGGTGCCGGTAGGCAACAGAACAGTCATCGATATGGTTTTGACTTCTGATATCACAGCCTTGCAGGAAATTGTAGTCATTGGTTACGGAGTGCAGAGAAAGGAAGATGCAACCGGCTCCGTCGTAGCAGTTGATTCCAAAGAGTTCAACAAAGGCGCCATTGTGTCACCACAAGAGTTATTAGCAGGCAGAACTGCAGGCGTACAGATCACCACCGGTGGTGGCGCTCCGGGCACCGGGGCAGTCATTCGTATCCGGGGCGGATCATCACTCAGGGCAAGTAACGACCCTTTAATCATTATTGACGGTGTGCCGATTGACAACGATGCGGTTGCCGGTATGAGAAACCCGCTGAGTATTGTGAACCCGAATGATATTGAATCATTCTCGGTCTTAAAAGATGCTTCTGCTACGGCGATATACGGTTCCCGTGCCTCCAATGGTGTTATCATTATTACGACAAAACGAGGCAAAAAAGGATCGAAACTTGATCTTAACTATTCGGGTAACGTATCCATGTTTACCGTTCCCAACAAAGTTTCAAACCTGAATGGAGATGAATACAGGGATTTGATAAATGATAGAGTAACATCAGGACAAACACCAGCTCCTGCAGCAGATTTGCTCGGCAATACTTCTACAGACTGGCAGGACCAGATCTTTTCAACTGCATATGGTACAGATCAAAATCTAAGCGCCAACGGAGTTATTGCCAACATGCCATACCGCGCTTCTTATGGTTATACCGATCAAAGTGGCATTCTGAAAACTTCAAATTTCAAACGGCACTCGGTTTCTGTCGGACTCGATCCTTCATTTTTCAATGATCATTTGAAAGTAAAAATCAACTTTAAGGGAATGTTTGCCAAAAACAGGTTTCCAAATGAAGGCGCAATTGGCTCAGCAGTAACTTTCGATCCTACGCAACCGGTCCTTGACCCGGAATCGCCATGGGGAGGATACTACTTTTGGGGCCAGACAAGCAACCCCTCGTTGCCCATTACCATTGCACCGGCCAACCCTGTTGCCTTGATCGATCTGACAGATAACACATCAAATGTGAATCGGTTCCTGACTAATGCTCAGGTCGATTACAAATTTCATTTCATTGATGGTCTTAATTTTAATTTAAATGTCGCGACCGACAGGTCCAATTCGGATGGTCTGAACTTTGTTCCTGAAACAGCTACATGGGAATATGATCCGGTGAATGGAAATGGTCTTCGAAATACATACGACGAAAGTAAAAAGAATGATCTGTTGGAGGCGTACCTCAAGTACAACTCAGATCTAAAAGGTATAAACAGCAAATTAGATGTATTGCTCGGCTATTCATGGCAGCACTTCTGGAGATCATCAAGCCAGTTTATAACCAATGCTGCAGGTGATTTTGTAAAGCAGGATACGGAGTTTAAAACTGAAAATTACCTGGTTTCCTATTTTGGAAGGGTCAACTACAGCTTCAAGGATCGCTATCTTCTTACTTTCACATTAAGACAAGACGGCTCTTCAAGGTTTGCAGAGGACAACCGTTGGGGAACCTTCCCTTCTGCAGCTTTTGCCTGGAGAATCATTCAGGAATCTTTCATGAAATCATCAGAGACCATTTCTGATTTGAAATTGAGATTGGGTTACGGTATCACCGGCCAGCAGGATATTCCCGGTGGTGACTATCCGGCTATCGCGAGGATCAGAAGGGGTGAAGACAATGCAAGGTACCAGTTTGGCAATACCTTCTACAACACCATTCGCTATGAGGCGTATGACGCCAACCTGAAATGGGAAGAAACGGTGACAATCAATGCCGGTATCGATTTTGGATTATTCGAAGACAGGGTAACAGGTAGTTTCGACTATTATGACAGAACGACCAATAACCTGATCAACTTCATTCCGGTACCTATCGGAACGAACTTTTCGAATAGCATTCTGACTAATGTTGGAAATTTGAAAAATACCGGATTTGAATTGACTTTAAATGGATTCGTAATTGACAACGAGCGCTTCAGCTGGAATGCCGGTTTTAATATAACCCGTAACCAAAATGAAATCACCAAACTTTACGCTGTCGATGATCCAAATAACCCGGGCGTGCTGGTTGGAGGTATCAGTGGCGGTGTAGGTAATACAATTCAGGTTCACAGTGTTGGATACCCGGCATTTTCATTCTTTGCCCTGGAGCAGGTTTATGATGAAAACAATGCCCCGATCGAGGCACTGTATGTTGATCAGAACGAAGATGGCATTATCAATGATGGTGACCGGGTGCGTTACGAAGACCCCGCCCCTGATTATTTCATGGGCTTCTCTTCCAGAGTTTATATGGGAAAATGGGATTTCTCATTTAATGCAAGAGCCAATGTTGGCAATTACGTGTACAACAATGTAAGCTCTCAGTATGGCAATTATGCCAACTTGTATAATCCGGTAGGATACACCAACAACGTAACCTCTGACGTGACAAGTGCAAATTTCGAGAATCCGCAATATCTAACAGATTATTATTTGCACAACGCATCATTCTTCAGAATGGATAATATTTCGCTCGGCTACAGATTCGATGAAGTATTCAGCAGAACATCATCGTTGTATCTCAATTTTACAGTGCAAAATGCATTTGTGATAACAAAATACTCGGGATTGGATCCAGAGGTTGTAGGTGGAATTGACAACAATATCTTCCCCCGGCCAAGGACATTCCTGTTTGGTTTAAATCTTAACTTTTAATTTAAAAAAGCATAAGACATGAAAAGCATATATAAAATTTTCTCTATACTAATGATTGCAGGCTTAGTTGCGTCATGCAATGGCGATCTGGATGTAATTCCCATTGACCCAAATGAGCAAACGGCAGCTACGGTTTACGACGACCCTGCTTCTTACAAGCAAATTCTCGCAAAGGTTTACGCGGGATTATCAACAACCGGCCAGCAAGGGCCTGCCGGTATGCCGGATATAGCAGGTATTGACGAAGGATTTTCGTCTTACCTCAGGATGTATTTTTACCATCAGGAACTTACCACAGACGAAGCCGTAATCGGATGGAATGACCAAACGATCAAGGACTTCCACAACCAAAACTGGGGAGCAAGCGATGTATTTATCCAGGCTTTATATTCAAGGATTTTCTATCAAATTACGTTTATCAATGAGTTTTTAAGGGAAACCACTGAAGATAAACTCAACAGCCGGGGCGTTGAAGAATCTCTCAAGCAGGAAATCGCATTTTTCAGGGCTGAAGCAAGATTCCTTCGCGCTATGAGCTACTGGCATGCACTCGATTTGTTCGCCAATGTTCCTTTTGTAACAGAAGCAAATCCGATCGGAGCGTTTCTGCCGGAACAGACCAATCGGGTCGATTTGTTTAACTACATTGAAGACGAGCTTCTGGATATTGAGGGTCTTCTGAAGGCTCCAAAACAAAACGAGTATGCGCGCGTGGACCAGGCTGCAGCCTGGATGTTGTTGTCAAAATTATATCTGAATGCCGGTGTGTATATCAATCAGGACAGAAATACGGATGTAGTCACCTATACTAAAAAAGTGATTGATGCCGGTTATGCATTGAGTGACAGCTACCAAAGCAACTTTCTGGCAGACAATCACAATTCTCCTGAAATAATTTTTCCTGTTGCATTCGACGGAATCAACACACTTACTTATGGCGGCACAACTTTCATTACCCATGCTGCAGTCGGCGGCAACATGTCGGCAGGTGATTTTGGTATCGACGGCGGATGGGGTGGCCTCAGAACAACCAGCGCATTTGTGAATAAATTCACTGATGTTTCAGGTGATGAAGATTCGAGGGCCATGTTCTTTACCGACGGGCAAACCCTCGAGATCAATGACATCAGCATTTTCAATGATGGTTATGCCATCACAAAATGGAAAAATCTTGACGCTCAGGGCAATCCGGGCTCAAACCTGACATTCATGGACATCGACTTCCCTGTATTCAGGCTTGCTGATGCCTATTTAATGTTTGCAGAAGCAGTATTGAGAGGCGGTAGCGGCGGAAGCGTTTCCGATGCAACAAACTATATCAATTTACTGCGTCAAAGAGCCTATGGCGACAATACAGGAAACATCAGCCAACTTGAGTTGAATCTTGATTTGATCATTGATGAGCGCGCGCGGGAACTATACTGGGAATGCCACAGACGCACCGATTTGGTACGTTTTGGCAGATTCAGCGAAAGCGAATATGTGTGGCCATGGAAAGGCGGTGTAAAAGAAGGTATTACGAGGGACAAAAAATACAACGTTTTTCCGATACCATCTTCAGACCTTGCAGCGAATCCAAATCTGAAGCAGAACCAGGGGTATTAGTGTTTAACTTTAAACATCAAAATAATGAAATCAATCTTTAAATATATATTTCTTATCGCAGCATTGATCGCAATCAATACTGCATGCGAAAATGAACCGGTAGGGCCAATTCTGAAAGACAGCAGTACATTTGTCGCTCCTGAATTGATGAATCCGGCTACATCTGATCCAATGGTCCTGTCTCCTGATAACGCACTTGATTTATACGAGGAATTTGAGTGGACCAAGGCTGAATACGGGGTGCAATTGCCTACTAATTACATACTGGCAGTTGATTTATCGGAAGAGTTCAAATCGCCTGTTTCTTTGGGATCGGGCGCAATTAACGCTTTGGAAGTAACGGTAGAAGAGTTCAACAACGCTTTGTTAAAGCTCGGCATCGCCGGCTTTACCGAAGCGACCGTTAAAATCAGAACCCTCTCGATTGTGACAGGTGGGGATGTAGATACGTTGCACTCAGCATCGATTACACGCACAGTAACAACCTATCAGGATAGCGATTGCGGCGACTATTGCACAATCGGTCTGATCGGAAGCGCCACACCGGGTGACTGGGGCACCGATACCGATATGCGTATCCTGGATTCTGAAAGAATTGATCTGAATACATGGACATTGACTGTGTTTTTGAAAGGCGGCCAGGAAGTTAAATTCCGCGCCAATGACGGCTGGGACGTGAACTGGGGATCAGGTGATTTCCCTTCAGGAACTGCAACACCGGGCGGTCCGAATATTCCGATTCCATCCGATGGATATTACAAAATTGTGTTTAACGATATCACCGGCGATTACACATTTACACCGGCCGGCGCCAAGGTATTCACAACCATCGGACTTATCGGAGATGCTACTCCGGGCGGATGGGGAGAGGATACAGACCTGACACAAGATGCAAATGATGTGCATTTGTGGACAGGCACCATAACCATCAACGATGGCGAGGCCAAATTCCGGGCTGAAAACGACTGGGCAGATAACTGGGGCGACGAAACTTATCCATCGGGCTACGCCTTTGGAGGCGGGCCGAATATCCCGGTAAAAGCCGGAACATATTTCATTTGGTTCAATGATGCAAGCGGTGAATATGCCTTTATGAATGCACCGGATAAAGATCCATACGATGCCATTGGAATTATTGGGGATGCAACACCCGGTGGCTGGGGTGAAGATACCGATCTTATCCAAAACCCATCAAATCCATACCGATGGTCATTAATCATTAACCTTGCAGATGGCGAAACCAAATTCAGGGCAAACAATGCCTGGGATGTTAACTGGGGCGGTGTAGGCTTCCCGTCCGGAATTGGCTCCAAAGGCGGGCCCAACATTCCGGTGAATGAAGGAATCTATACGATTCATTTTCACACAGGCACCGGAGAATATACCTATCTCAAATAAATCTGATTTACAGGGAGGTTGTTTTCAAAAGGGCAGCCTCCCTTTTTTATTTCTTATCTGTTTGTTTCCGGTAATCTGTTATTTTTACTGAAAACCCAATTAGCATGAAAGACAACTACTCCATTCATCCTCGCCTTGCAAAGCTTGCACTACTTTTTGTGCTGTTTTACATTCCATTCACCGGCATAAGCCAAAATCAGGACATCAAGCCGTCAATTGATCCTGCAATCTTTTCGGCGAATACCCAAATCACTGTTACGTATGATGTGACCGGAAACACGCTGGCCAGTCTTACCAATGCGTGGATCTGGGTTTGGATTCCCGGCAAAAATATGGATGCTAAATACAATGTGAACCCGGCCTCAAGCGATATCACCCTTAGCGATAATGCAAAATTTACCAAAGTAGTCGCTGACGGAAAGACTACTTTTAGCATCACGTTCGCACCTAAGGATTTTTTTGACGGAGACATCTCTCAGGAAAGTCAGCTTGGTATGCTGCTCAAAGGCAACGATTGGGCCAATGGCCAGACAACAGACTATATTGCAACAATTTCGCAGGAGGATGCATTTACAGCCATCCTCGTAAAACCTGAATTTGACCCTGTATTTGTTAATACAGGCGAAACCATTGATATCGAGACAATCGCCAGTGAAATTTCTGATTTCACCTTGACGGTAAATGGCGTTGTAGTGGATTCAAAAAGCGATATCCTGACCTATACCTACCAGCATACCGCAACAGAGACTGAAGGCATTGTGCCATGTACAATTTCGGTAAGCGGCACTGAATCTCAGCAGGACACTTTGTTGAATTTTAATTATATCATCCGAACCGCCACCATCGGGCAACCTCGCCCACAGGGCATTATCTCAGGAATTAATTATCACAATGGAGATGATACAAAAGTCACCCTTTGCCTGCTGGCGCCAATGAAAGAATCGGTATTTGTCATGGGTGAATTCAATAATTTTACCTTATCACCGGATTACCAGATGTATAAGGATGGCGAATATTTCTGGATCGAAATAGATGGCCTTACACCTGGACAGGAATACGCTTTTCAGTATCTCGTTGACGAATCAGTATATGTCGCAGACCCCTATGCAGATAAAATCCTCGACCCGGATGACAAATGGATACCGGCTTCCATTTACCCGGATTTAAAGTCCTATCCTGAAAAAGCACTGAAAAATAAGTGGTATTTCAATCGCCTTTCGGTGATCCAAACCGGACAAACGGAATATGTATGGAAAAATGACAATTATACCAGACCTGAAAAGGACAACCTGGTCATCTACGAATTATTGATTCGCGATTTCTTTGCAGAAAATGATCGGAGTTATGACAACCTCATCGACACACTCTCCTATTTTAAATCACTTGGGGTGAATGTGATTGAATTGATGCCCGTTCAGGAGTTCAACGGCAACAGTTCATGGGGATATAATCCGACATTTATGTTTGCCCCCGATAAAGCATACGGCACTAAAAATAAGCTTAAGGAATTTATCGACAAGGCGCATGAGCAGGGAATAGCTGTCGTCCTTGACGTGGTTTTTAACCACCAGGACATCCCTAATCCTTACGCAGCCATGTATTTTGACTTTACAGATGGTGCCTTCAGACCTACACCTGATAACCCCTGGTTCAACACGCAAGCCACGCATCCGTTTTCAGTTTTCTATGATATGAACCATGAAAGCGACTATACACAATACTTCATGGATACAACACTCTATCACTGGATCAATGCGTATCATGTAGATGGTTTTCGCTTCGACCTGTCAAAAGGTTTTACCCAGACTCAAAGCGGTTCGGATGTGGGCAAATGGAGTCAGAAAGACCAGAGCAGAATTGATTTGATTAAAAGGATGGCCGACAAGGTATGGTCCTACTCGCCTGAAACATGGCTCATGCTTGAGCACTTTGCTGATAATTCAGAAGAAACCATCCTCGCTGATTATGGCCTGATGCTTTGGGGCAACATGCATGGAGCCTACAAGGAAACCATTTTAGGATATCATGAAAACAACAAATCAAATCTTCAGTGGGGTTATGCACCTCAAAGAGGCTGGCAGGAGCTGAATCTGATCACTTACATGGAAAGTCATGACGAGGAGCGCCAAATGTATGATGCATCGCTTTACGGAAACGGATCGGGTAGTTATGATGTAAAGCAAACTACCACCGCACTCGACCGCGTAAAAGGCGCCTCAGTTTTTCTTTACCTGGTACCCGGACCAAAAATGTTCTGGCAGTTTGGCGAGCTTGGTTATGACATATCAATAAATGAAAATGGCAGGACTGGCGAAAAACCTGTATTGTGGAATTATTATAGTGACAGCGATCGCAAAAAGCTCCATGACTTGAAGGCTGAGCTGATCAAATTCAGAATGCAAAATCCCCTCGTTACCGAAGGAGAATTTATCTGGGCCCCTCAAAGTGACGTCAAGCGCATTGTGCTGGGCGATGACAATATGAAGCTTGTTGCAATAGGCAATTTTGGAGTTACAAGCAAAATGATTCCCGGCAATTTTCCCGAACCCGGAACATGGTATGATTTTTTTACCGGTGCATCCTACGAGGTTTCCAATCTGGCTATGGAAATGCCCTTCCGGCCAGGTGAATTCCACATTTATACCACAAAAAAGGTGGAAGGTGTGAAACAAGGCCTGGTGCCATGGGGCGCAAATTTTGTCATTACGTCTCTGGAGGAAGCATTGAAACCAAAAGCAGTGCTTTACCCAAATCCGGCCGGTGAAATAGTAACAATAGACGGATTGCCGAAAGGAAGTTTTCAGATGAAATTGACAGACGTGAACGGAAGAGTGCTGTTGGAGAAAACGATAATTGTTGATCAAAATCTTGAAACGAACATGAGCAGCTTCCCAATGGGATTATACCAATTGTCGCTCACCAATACCAGTCATGCATTTAATTTTAGAATTTTAAAACGCTAAAAAGATGAAAAAACTGCTGATCATCCTAATAGTGGTTATCTTCGCGGTTTCATGTGATCACAAGAAAACTCCCGACACAAAATTGAACGAAACCAACTGGCCGGATGTAGTGATGTACGAGATATTTATCCGCTCGTTTGCTGATTCAAACGGAGACGGCATCGGTGATATCAAAGGCATGACAGGTAAGCTCAATTATTTACAGGATCTTGGCATCAAGGGTGTCTGGCTCATGCCGATTATGCCCTCTCCCTCCTATCACAAGTATGATGTGACGGACTATTACGACATTCATCCTGATTATGGCACGATGGAAGACTTCCGGGAATTCGTTGCAGAGGCCCATAAACGCGATATCAAGGTTGTAATTGATATGATTATCAACCATACCAGCAATCTCCACCCCTGGTTCATCAACTCAAAAACCGGCAGAAATGCGCAATTCAGAGATTACTATGTATGGGCCGATGAAGAAATGATCAAAAAAGTCAGCTCCCTGGAAAAAGAGGCCACAGGAGA
>CAYZWN010000177.1:0-9805 GCA_964482185.1 uncultured Roseivirgaceae bacterium | reverse complement strand
TTGCTGATTGGAGGTTTACTTGTGCCTGTCTTTGCTTTGGTAAGCATTGGCGATGGCAATCCTCTCACCGGCCTGTCGATGGTGTTTGAGCACGCCCCTAAAAAGTTTAATGTCATAGGTGAAAAAGATTCTGTTTTACCATTTGAGGCACTATTTACAGGACTGATCATTAATCAAGTGTATTTCTGGTGCATGAACCAGACCATCATCCAACGGGCCCTAGGCGCAAAAAACCTGGTCGAAGCCCAGAAAGGACTGCTGTTTGCCGGAGCAATTAAAATACTTATTCCTATCATTATCGTATTGCCCGGAGTGATCGGATTTTACTACTTCGGTGATGCCCTGTTTGACAACCAGGATATGATCTATCCTGAATTGGTGAAAAAAGTACTACCCCTGAGCCTGGCTGGTTTTTTTGCTGCCGTGGTGATGGGTGCCGTACTCAGCACTTTTAATAGTGTATTAAACAGCGCTGCTACAATTTTCAGCGTGGATGTGTACAAACGCATGATCGATTCTAAAGTAACGGCCAGAAATCTCGTAATCATCGGGAAATCCACCTCTGCCCTGCTTGCAATTTCTGCCATCATCACAGCGCCATTGGTGGCCAAAGCACCGGAAGGATTATTTCAGTTGCTTCAACAACTCAATGGCATATTCTTCATACCGATTGCTTCAATTATGCTGGCTGGTTTTTTTACTAAAAAAATCTCTGCGACAGGAGCGAAAGCGGCGCTATTTGTTGGATTGTCCTTTTATATTTTGACTACATTCATTATGAAGGTGGATATTCATTTTGTCCATATCTGGGGAATAGAGTTTATTTTGAATGTAGTGGTAATGGTCGTCGTTTCCATCTTCTATCCGGTAAAAAAAGATATTACAATGAAAAGCATGAATATAATTGAACTTTCCAATTGGAAATATACCAGGATTGTGTCATTGTTACTTGTTGTGGTCACGATCATGATCTATATCCTGTTGGGAAATGTCTGAATATTTGGCTAATGCCATCACTTATAAAAATTAAAAAATGGAAGTATCGAAAAATTATATCAATGGAACCTGGGTAAAAAGCATGGAGCAAGACACCATAGATGTGGTGAACCCTGCAACCCAGGAGGCAGCAGGAAAAGTGCCCTATGGGCCAGGAACCCGGAATGATCTGTCGGCAGCAGTTGATGCAGCTTCTGAAGCCTACAAAAGTTGGAGAATGGAACCCGTGATGAAGCGCGTTCAGCCATTGTATAAACTAAAGCAATTGCTGGAAGAAAACCTTGAGGATCTCTCCAGAACCATCACGATGGAATGTGGAAAAACCCTGGCCGAATCACGCGGAGAATTACAACGGGCGATTGAGAATGTTGAAGTGGCTTGTGGTATGCCCATGCTGATGCAAAGCGAATTCTCCGAAAACATTGCCCCCGGTATTGATGAATTTATGATAAGGCAACCACTGGGTGTGTGCGGTTGCATTGCGCCATTCAACTTCCCGGGCATGATTCCCTTCTGGTTTCTGCCCTATGCCATTGCAGCAGGAAATACATTCATCCTGAAACCTTCAGAAAAGGTGCCTTTAACCATGACAAAAGTTTTTAAGTTAATAGATCAATTGGACCTGCCAAAAGGAGTCGTCAATTTGGTTCATGGAGGCAGGGAAACTGTCGATGCCATGCTCGACCACCCAGAAGTGAAAGCGATCAGTTTTGTCGGATCGACCAACGTCGCCAAATACGTATATGCCAGAGGTACGGCAAACGGCAAACGTGTCCAGGCACAAGGTGGCGCCAAAAATCCAATCATAATCCTGCCCGATGCAGACCTGGAAACCTCCACGCAGATTATCACAGACAGCACGTACGGTTGTGCAGGGCAGCGGTGCCTCGCCGCATCCGTCATAGTAACAGTCGGAGATAAAAAAGGAGAAATAAGGGAATCACTTTATGAATCGGCCAGCAAACGAAAAACAGGTTATGGCCTGGATGAAGCTATTGAAATGGGTCCCGTGATTACCAGAGAAAGTAAAGAAAGAATCTCCGGGTTGATTGATCTGGGGGTTCGGGAAGGAGGAAAATTATTGCTGGATGGAAGAGGTAAAAGCATTCCCGGATTTGAAAATGGAAATTTTATTTCTCCAACCATTATTGAAAATCTTCCTCTTGATGGAGATTTGATAAAAACTGAGATATTTGGGCCGGTAATGAGTATGATACACATGGACTCTATTGATGATGCCATTCAGTTTATAAATAAAGGCGCTTATGGCAATATGGCTTGTTTGTTTACAAGTAGTGGCGCCAATGCCCGTAAGTTCAGGAGTATGGCCGATGCAGGAAATGTAGGAATCAATATTGGAGTTGCTGCACCCATGGCACAGTTCCCGTTCAGTGGGTGGAAAGAGAGCTTTTTTGGCGATTTGCATGGGCAGGGAAGACATGCCGTCGAATTTTTCACACAAACAAAAGTAGTCGTAGAACGCTGGCCGAAAGAATGGTCAAGGAAATTTTAACATATGGAAAATCAAAAAATAAAAATAGCAAATGCCCCTTGTTCATGGGGTGCGCTTGAATTTGATCTGGACGGTAAAGCTGCAGGGTTTGAAGTCGTACTGAATGAAATGGTCGAGACAGGATATGCCGGCACGGAATTGGGCGATTGGGGATTTATGCCCACAGACCCTGTTTTACTTAAAAAAGAACTATCTGAAAGAAAACTTGAGTTGCTCGGTGCATTTGTTCCCGTTGCACTTGATAAAAAAGCAAGTCACCAGGAAGGAATTCAAAAAGCCCTGAAGGTAGCTGGCCTCATGCATTCGGCCGGATACCAAAACGCCTTCATTGTATTGGCAGATGACAACGGTTCCGTGCCGGAAAGAACTCAAAATGCAGGAAGGATTACCACATCCATGGGTATGAATGACGAGCAGTGGCGAAACTTTGCCAGCGGAGCTGATTCAGTCGCATTGGCAGTCAGGGAAAAATATGGAATAAGAACTGTATTTCACCACCATTGCGCCGGATATATAGAAACTGCTGCTGAACTTGATCGTCTGATGGAGCTTACCAATCCTGAATTACTTGGCCTTTGCCTGGATATGGGTCATCTGGCATTTGGTGGCGGCGATCCTTTGGCCACGCTGAAAAAACATTACAATAGAATCTGGCATGTCCATTTTAAAGATTACGATCCGAATGTCGGACAGCAATCGCGAATTAATCACTGGGATTATTTTGAATCTGTCAGGCATGGGGTTTTTTGTGAATTGGGAAAAGGGAACGTGGACTTTAAAGAAATCACCAAAGAACTGATACAACGGAATTATCACGGCTGGATCGTGGTGGAGCAGGACGTATTGCCCGGTATGGGCTCGCCAAAGGCATGCGCCATGAACAACAGGGACTACATCAAAGCATTAGGCATGTGAGAAACATGAAATTTTATAAAGTATAATCTCAAACAACAATATTCTGACAAATGACAACATTAAATATTGGTATTGCCGGAGTCGGGAGGATTGGCAAAATCCACCTCGAAAATATTTTGCAACATTTTCCGGAAATAAAAATCCAGCTTGTAACAGATCCGGAGCCGGCAACAGAAAAATATGTGAAAGATAAAAACATCAACTATTCGAGCGAATATGATGAAATGATAACCAATAAGGCCATTCATGCCGTGGTACTATGTTCGCCCACAAATACACATGCGGACTATGTCGAAAAAGCAGCAAAGGCAGGCAAACACATATTCTGCGAAAAACCGCTTGATCTTTCCCTGAATCGGGTAAAAGAGGTGTTGGAAATAGTGGAGCAGTCTGGCGTAAAGCTGATGCTGGGTTTTAACCGCCGGTTCGACCCAAACTTTTTAAAAATCAAAAGTCTGGTTGATGCTGGTAAAATTGGCGAACCGCAACTCCTGAAAATTACAAGCCGCGATCCCGGTCCGCCACCGGTTTCATACATTAAGGTCTCCGGTGGATTGTTTATGGATATGGCGATTCATGACTTTGACATGGCTCGTTATATTATGAATAAAGAAGTGATGGAGGTCTATTCAAAAGGCGCGGTCATGGTGGACAAGGCTATTGGCGATGCAGGTGATATCGATACGGCACTGACTACGCTGATTTTTGAAGATGGTTCCATGGCTAACATCGATAACAGCAGAAAAGCGGTATATGGCTACGATCAGCGACTGGAAGTTTTTGGTTCGGGAGGCATGGCCAAAGTAGATAACAATTTCCCCGACAACCACCAACTCTATGGCCCGGATGGCATTCACGGTGAATTGCCGTTGCATTTCTTTTTGGAACGCTATACGACCTCTTATCTGAATGAAATAGCGGCATTTGTAAAATCAATTAAAAATAATGAAGATGTGCCGGTTTCTGGTCAGGATGGTTTGAAATCAATGCAAATAGCACTGGCAGCTAAAAAATCTGTGCTCGAAAACAGACCTGTTTCGGTCAGCGAGATAAACTGAACAGACTTGGTGGCCTTTTAAAGGGTTTAAGGCAGAATAAAAATTGTTATAAATTACGCCATGAACTTTGAAAACCCTTCTGACATACTGTGCATCTTTCACTAAAAACCTTACCAGAAGTGACGAGCATCATTGATGCAAACAATCCATTTCAGTTAGATTTGAGCTATACGCTTTTCTCACTTGTCCCGCATAAAATTCATGCTGTTTTTTTTTCAACAAGTATTAATCCGTCAGCAGAGTCATGATTTCCAAAGGCGTGTGGTTTATGCTTCTGGCAACCTTATTTTTCGCTTTAATGAATGTGGCCGTAAAACTGCTGCCAGATATTCCCGCGGTAGAAATCGTCTTTTTCAGATCGGTGATATCGCTGATTTTAAGCCTTGGCTTTTTAAAAAAGGCCAGAATACCAGTATGGGGAAAAAATAAAAAATTACTGATAGCCAGAGGCGCTGCTGGGGCAATGGCGCTTATATTGTATTTCAGACTCATGCAGGAAATACCACTTGCCAGTGCGACTACCATACTGTTCCTATCCCCTGTTTTCGCGACCATACTCGGCATATTTTTCGTGAAGGAGCCCGTAAAACCCTTGCAGTGGTTGTTTTTTCTGTTATCACTGGCAGGCATCATCATGATTAAAGGGTTTGATTCACGCATAGCCACCATTTACCTGATAATGGGCTTCAGCTCATCATTTTTCTCTGGAATCGCCTTCAATTGCATCAGGAAACTGAATACCAGCGAGCATCCCCTGGTCATCATTTTGTATTTCCCACTTGTTACGCTGCCGATTACAGGTATATGGTCTGCTTTTAACTGGGTAACACCGATGGGTATGGAATGGATATACCTTCTGCTCGTTGGTGTATTGACTCAAATCGCGCAGTACTTCATGACTAAATCATTCCAGCATGAAGAAATTTCCAAGGTCGCAAGCATCAGGTATCTGGGCATCATCTACGCGCTGGCTTTTGGCTATTTTTTCTTTGATGAACATTTTAATGTGCTTGTTTACGCAGGTATGTCGCTCACCATTCTTGGTGTTGTATTGAACATCTGGTATAAACACACCATGCTTCGGGCGGACAGGAATATATTCAGTGGAAAATTGATGAATTAGTGGGTCGGCATTTCTGCCAATATTTTTAAAATGTTAATTTTACCACCGGAAAATAAAGTATAAGAATATGTCAGGACATAGTAAATGGTCAACGATTAAGAGAAAAAAAGGCGCAATAGATGCCAAGCGAGGTAAGCTGTTTACCAAGCTAATCAAGGAAATTTCAATCGCCGCAAAAGAAGGCGGAGCTGATCCTGACGGGAATCCACGACTGAGGCTGGCCGTTGCCAATGCCAAAGGCAACAATATGCCTAAAGATAACATAGAAAGAGCCATAAAAAAGGCGACAGGCGCTGAAGCAGATTCCTATACAGAATCAACATATGAAGGTTATGCATCGAATGGGGTTGCCGTGTTTGTTGAGTGCCTCACCGACAATAACAACCGCACCGTTTCAGCTGTCAGGGCTGCATTCTCAAAATACGGCGGTAATCTCGGAACAAATGGCTCACTTGAATTTATCTTTGCCCGAAAAGGTGTTTTTACCATACCGATACCTGAAGGGATGGACGAGGAAGAATTCGAGCTCGAAATGATCGATGCTGGTGCAGAAGATGTGACTATAGAAGAAGGATATTTTACCGTAACTTGTGAAATGACTGATTTCGGCAGTATTCAGAAAAAACTCGATGATTTGAATATTGATCCTGAAAATGCGGAACTCCGAAGAATTCCGAACACCCTTGTTACGCTGGACGATGAAGCATTCTCAAAAGTCATGAAAATGATTGATGCCCTGGAAGACAACGACGATGTGCAGAATGTTTTTCACAATCTGGATATTACGGAGGAGCAAATGGAACTGATATAAACACTGGATGTCGTGCTGAACGACCTTTATAAAACCAATCTCACGCTGCTTACAGATCTGTATGAGATCACGATGGCGTATGCTTACTGGAAAACCGGTATTGATGAAAGGGAATCTGCATTTCACCTTTTTTACCGAAAAGAACCTTTCAATGGCGGTTATGCCATCGCCTGCGGACTGGACCCATTAATCGACATCCTGTCCGACTTCCGATTCAGCGATTCCGACATTAATTATCTCCGCACACTCAAGGGAAACGATGAACTACCGCTTTTTGAAGATGGATTCTTTGATTTTTTAAGCAAAATGGAGTTTACATGTTCAATCGATGCCGTTCCGGAAGGTACACCGATCTTCAGCAATGAACCGATCGTACGCGTACAAGGCCCGCTGCTTCAGGCCCAACTCATAGAATCCATCATGCTCAATGTGATCAATTACCAGACGCTAATTGCCACGAAAGCAGCAAGAATATGTCAGGCCGCCAGGCATTCCCCGGTGCTTGAATTTGGTCTTCGCCGGGCACAGGGCGTTGATGGAGCCATTTCGGCAAGCCGTGCTGCATATATCGGCGGTTGCAGTTCTACTTCAAACGTACTTGCAGGCAAGCTCCTTGGAATTCCTGTAAGTGGAACCCATGCCCACAGTTGGGTGATGTCGTTTGACAGCGAGATCGATGCATTCAGAAAGTACGCTGAGGTGATGGATAATAATTGCGTATTCCTGGTTGATACCTACGATACCAGAAACGGCATACTCAATGCCATCGAGGTTGGCAAGGAACTCAAAGCACGAGGAAAAAAACTTACAGGCATCCGGATTGATTCTGGCGATCTGGCTTACATCAGTCAAATGGCGAGACAAATGCTCGATGACGCCGGGCTCAATGAAACTAAAATTGTTGCGACCAATGACCTTGATGAACATATCCTGGAAAGTCTGCACGATCAGCGCGCTCAAATTGACATTGCCGGCGTGGGCACCAAGCTGGTAACAGCCTACGACCAACCCGCCCTGGGTGGTGTTTACAAGCTTTCGGCGATAAAAAACGATAAAGGAACATGGACAGATAAATTGAAGCTCTCCGAGCAGACAATAAAAATCAATATTCCGGGCATTCAGCAGATAAAAAGATTTTACAGGAATGGTGAAATGGTCTCAGATATGATTTATGATATCCGAATGGGATTTCCTGAAAATCCGGTGATCATCGCTCCGAATGACCCTGCAAAAAGAAAACGCCTCGATGCCGAAAAACTACAACATGAAGACCTGCTTGTGCCGGTTTTTGACCATGGGAAACTTGTTTACAAACGTCCTTCACTTGAGGAAATAAAACAAAATACCGGGAAGCAACTCAAAAAAATCAATTCTTCTGTCAGAAGATTTGTGAACCCGCATACCTATGTCGTTGGTCTCGAACAAAGATTATATGAAAAAAGGCTTAGATTGATCTTGGAAGAGCGAAAGTTGATTACTTAATCCCATAAAAATGAAATCGCTTATTGTTGTTGACATTCAAAACGATTTTCTTCCCGAAGGCGCACTTGCAGTTGATAAAGGTGATGAAATTATCCCGGTCGTAAATGACCTGATGAAGCAATTTAAAATGGTTGTCGCCACTCAGGACTGGCACCCGGCCAACCATGGAAGCTTTGCATCCAATTACCGGGGCAAAAAACCTGGCGAAACCATTGTGCTGAATGGCCTTGATCAGATTCTCTGGCCTGACCATTGTATTCAGGAAACATACGGTGCAGAATTCGGTGCCCTACTGAATTGCGAACGATTTACCCGTATTTTCCAAAAAGGTACAGATCCCGGAGTCGATTCTTATAGCGGCTTTTTCGACAATGGAAAGAAAATAGATACAGGACTTGGAAATTTTCTTAAATCCTCAGGTATAAACGAGGTTTACGTCGTTGGTCTGGCAACAGATTATTGTGTGAAATATACGGCTCTGGATGCGGCAGCGTTGGGATTTAAAACTACTGTCATTGCCGATGCCACAAGGGCGGTAAATCTACAGGAGGGCGATTATAACAGAGCGCTTAAGGAAATGGAGCGAAATGGAGTCATCATCACCCGTTCAGGTGATTATATATGAAAAAAGCCCGGTCTCTCGATCCGGGCTTCATTTATATATCTGATAAATTCGTTTTATTTCACGGAATCCATAAACTCAACCAAATCAACAACCTTGCTTGAGTATCCCATTTCGTTGTCATACCAGGAAACTACTTTTACGAATGTCGGGCTCAACTGAATTCCAGCACCTGCATCGAAAACCGAAGTTTTCAACTCGCCAACAAAATCATTAGAAACTACCTGATCTTCAGTATATCCAAGTACGCCTTTCAATTCACCTTCAGATGCTTTTTTCATTGCATCACAGATTTCCTGATACGTAGCAGGTTTTTTCAGTCTGGCGGTTAGGTCCACAACAGAAACGTTTGGAGTCGGAACTCTGAAAGCCATACCGGTCAGTTTACCATTCAATTCCGGGATCACTTTTCCAACAGCTTTTGCAGCTCCGGTTGAAGAAGGAATAATGTTTTGACCGGCACCGCGACCGCCTCTCCAGTCTTTCATCGAAGGACCATCAACAGTTTTTTGGGTGGCAGTGGTAGCATGAACTGTCGTCATAAGGCCTTCCTCAATGCCCCAGTTGTCGTTAAGTACTTTGGCGATTGGAGCCAGACAGTTGGTTGTGCAGGATGCATTCGATACAAAATCCATGTCTTTTTTATACGCTCCCTGATTCACGCCCATAACAAACATTGGTGTATCATCTTTAGAGGGCGCAGACATGATTACTTTCTTTGCTCCCGCGGTAAGGTGACCTTGTGCACTTTCTTTGGTCAGGAATAATCCTGTAGATTCAACAATGTACTCAGCGCCAACAGCTGCCCAATTAAGATTGGCAGGGCTTTTTTCAGCTGTAACACGGATGGCTGTGCCATTTACAACCAGTTTTCCATCTTTTACAGCTACATCACCGTCAAATCTGCCATGGGTAGAATCATACTTGAGCATGTATGCCATATATTCTACATCGATCAGATCGTTGATTCCGACAATCTGAACATTCGGGCGGCTAACCGCAGCGCGAAATACCAATCTTCCTATTCTTCCGAAACCGTTTATACCAATTTTAATCATTTACTTTTTGATTTAGTGTGAAACAAAATACCAAGCGCAAAAGTACGATGCTTTGGCTAAAAAACAACTGATTTATGTCATGAAATCATTGTTTGACATGAACTTTCGATGAATAATCAGTAAATGTTTTTGCAAATAAAAAGCAGGTATCTATATTTGCACTCGCAAAATGAAAACGGTCCGTTCGTCTAGGGGTTAGGACGCCAGGTTTTCATCCTGGTAGCAGG
>CAYZWN010000176.1:0-9844 GCA_964482185.1 uncultured Roseivirgaceae bacterium | reverse complement strand
ATCCAAATTCGGTGAGAATAATAAATACGGTTTATTCCCATCCTTTGCCGCAGGATGGAGATTGAGTGAGGAGGCCTTCATGCAATCATCTGTTTTCGATGAATTAAAGCTACGTTTCGGATGGGGCCAGACCGGCAACCAGGAAATTCCAAACAAAATCACCCAGGCGTCTTACACTACCCAAATTTCCAACCGTGACAGCTATCCACTTGGCGGTCAGGAACCTCCTTACATCGCAGGAACAGCATTTGTGCGTTTGGCAAATCCAAATATTCAATGGGAAGTGGCAACACAAACCAACGCAGGTCTTGATTTTGAATTGTTTAAAGGAAAATTTTCAGGAACTATTGATTACTTCCAGAAAGTTTCAAGCAACATCCTCCTGGAAGTAAAACCTCCGGATCCAATTCAGCCTGCTACGACTTATTGGAGCAATGTGGATGACATGACCATTACAAACAAGGGAATTGAATTATCCTTGAATTTCCAGAATAAAAGCGCCGGTGGTTTCTATTACCGCTTAGGAGGTAATGTCACCTTCATTGATAACATCGTGGAAAACTCCCCATTTACAATTCTCACAACAGGAAGTGCAGAAGGATCAGGGTTAACCGGAGCAACAATAAATGGTCTGGTTAACGGCCATCCAATCGGGACATTTTATATGCAGCGTTTCATTGGGATCGGAGCAGACGGCCTCTCACAATTTGCTGAATCTGAAGACGGCGGACGCATGGTAGTGGGCACTGCCCTACCAGACATGACCTATAACATCTACCTGAATCTGGAATATAAGAATTTCGACCTTGGAATGAACTTCAATGGCGTGTCAGGAAATATGGTATATAACAATACTGCCATGAATAAATTTTACAAAGCCAAACTGGCCAACTCTTTAAATACCACGGATAAGGCCGTTGAATTTCCTGAGGAGAGTATTATCAATTCATCATCCGTTTCGACAAGATACCTGGAAAATGGCTCATTTTTCAGACTTAACAATGCGACGCTGGGCTATACATTCAATACTACCGCGCTGGGCATTGGAAATTGGTTGAAAGACCTGCGCCTGGCTGTGACCGGCCAAAATTTGTTTGTCATCACCGACTATACAGGATTTGATCCTGAAATAAACCAGGATCGATCGGTGAATGGAATCAAATCTGCCGGTATAGATCTGAATGGATACCCAAGAGCCAGAACAGTTGTTTTTTCACTTAACGTATCATTTTAATCAACTTTAACAGAAGACTAACATGAAAAATAGTATAAAATTGATCGCGATGATATTTGCCCTGTTCATCGCAAGTTGTACCGACCTGCAGGAGCAGATATTAGATGAATCTCTCTCAGGTGGCGGTTTGGAGAGCGACCTTGTAAAGGGTGTTATAGTGCCTGCATATGGCATGCTTCCTGAATTCTACAGGCACACAAGATACTTTGCAGTTCAGGAAATATCCTCCGATGAAGCTATTCTGCCATATCGTGGTGGAAGAGACTGGGGAGATAATGGAATATATATCGAACTGCACCAGCACACCTGGGGCCCGATACACAGCAATATTCAACAATGTTGGGATTTTCTGACGGTAATGATTTCAAGAACCGTTACTGCAATCAATGTATTGAGTCCATTGGCCGATACGGATGCCGAAGCTAAATTGTTTTTGGCAGAAGCTCGCGGACTTCGCGCTTTCTATAATATGATAGTACTTGATCTCTGGGGGATTACCTTTAAAAAGGATGACCAGGGTGAATTGTCAGAAATACTTCGGGGAAATGACGCAGTGGAATACATCAAAAGTGAATTTGAGGCTGTAATCAATGATTTGAGAACAGATGTGGGACCCGGCAGGCTGACCAGGAGCGGAGCATATGCCTTGCTGGCACGGCTGCACCTGAATGCTGCCGTATGGCGCGAACCTTATGCCAGCAGCTTTAATTTCACCGACGACGACATGACCAAGGTAATCCAGTACAGCGACCTGATAATTAACTCGGGACAATATGCGCTATCGCCGGAGTACTTTGCAATATTTGACAATGACAACCACGACAACCCAGAGCTGATATTTGCAATAGACCAACGCCCTGAGCTCAATGGTCATAACCGGCTGTCATATTTTTCCATGTCGGATAATTTTTATGCGAATCCGGCCTATCCACGTGGCAACGGCACAGATGGCCCCGCAATAACTTCCGATTTTTATGAATCCTGGGAAACGGCGTATGGCGACACAGACCCGGCCGAATCAGATGCCAGGTTCTGGTGGGAAAGAATGGTGATACCAGCTGATTCAGCAATCGCTGAGGAAAACTTTGAAGTAAACCGGGGTGTTTACCGCGGATTGCAGTACGGTTTGCAAAATACGGGACGAAGACTTCCTTTTATTCAGACGGAAGATGGTCGTTTTAAAATCGGAAAGTTGAGAGATTGGCGACGCGCTGAAGAAAATGCATACGTGGATTTTGAAAAGGAAATCAACTTTACTGCCGAAGGAAGTGATTACAATACAGGGTACAGGGTACTCAAATATCAGTGGAGTAAATCTTCTGATGACGGGAGGAACAAAGGTGAAGCAGACCTGGTAATTGTCAGGCTGGCTGATATGTTCATGATGCGGGCTGAAGCCAAATTGCGCATGGGTGATGCATCAGCACTGGCAGATGTAAATCTGGTACGGGCCTCAAGAACAGCAAGACCGGAAGTGACACCTCCGCCGTTGGCATCCCTGGATCTGGACATTCTGTTTCGCGAACGTGGGTTTGAATTTTACTGGGAACACCAGAGACGCACAGACATGATCCGTTTTGGAAAATATGAAGGTACCTGGACGGAGAAAACCGACAGCAATGTTCAAAGGAGGGTATTCCCGATTCCGCAGTCGGCAATTGATGGCGCTTCTTCGGTTGATGGATACCTAAATCAGAACCCTGGATATTAGGTATAAATAACACAACCTAATTTGAAATCATAAAAAGACAGGCAGGAAATTGTCTGTCTTTTTTTTATAAGAAATTTGGTAAGTGAAATGGCGTTATCTTAGATTCAGCAAAAAGGACTCCAGTGGTGATGAATATCTTTCAGTAAATTTATAAATTAAATAATATTTGGTGTTTTAAATAAAATCGGGGCACACCAACTGACTTTGATTTGCACGATGCAATGAAGAAAAACCCAACTACTTTAGCCGATATTGCCAATTTGCTGAATATTTCAGTATCAACAGTTTCGCGTGCACTCCATGATCACCCGGCCATACATCCGAATACAAAAAAGCAGGTAATTAAGCTGGCCAATGAGCTTAACTATCAACCTAACATGCTCGCGCTTAACCTGCTTGCCAGAAAGACCAATACCATTGGCGTGATTGTCCCTGAAATCACAAGCTATTTTTTTTCAAGTGTAATCAACGGCATCCAGGATTTGGTAAATGATGCCGGGTATCATTTGATGATCAGCCAGACAGAAGAATCATTTGATAAAGAACAATACATTCTGGAAGCCATGACCAAAGTGCGGGTTGACGGATTCCTGATTTCTCCCACCTCAGAGACAAACGACGCCCAACATCTTAATAAACTCATTGACAATGGCATTCCCGTGGTTCTTTTTGATCGCGATTGTGCCGGATTTAATGGTGACAAAGTTCTTGTGGATGATTATGATGGGGCATTCCAGGCCGTCGAGTATCTGATCAAAACCGGTTGCCGACGGATTGTGCATATTACGGGGCCATCAGAATTGTCAATATCCCAGCATCGGCTAAATGGCTATCTGGATGCATTGACAAAATATGATATTCCACATGACGAAAGATTAATTCTGAATGCCGGAGGATTTACGCCTGAGCACGGTGTAGAAGCCGGTAAAAAAATTATTGCGAAACCGGAGCTTCCCGATGCCATTTTTGCCATAAATGACGGCGTAGCCATTGGAGCCATGTATGTGATTAAGGAATCAGGAATCAAAATTCCAGCCCAAATTTCGGTCGTAGGTTTCGATGACGAACCGCATTCGTCCTACTTTATCCCTCCGCTTACATCAGTATGGCAACCTGTCTATGATATGGGCATGCTCTCCGCCCGAATCCTTTTAAATCATCTAAAAAATAATCAGAATAATCCGGCCTGTCGATTGGAATCATTAAAACCTGAATTAATCATCAGGGCATCCTCGCTGAAGCTTCCGGAATAGGCTTCCAATGCAAAGGTTTGCACAATGGTTTTTAAATATTTCTCCATAAAAAATCTATATTACCATACTATAACACCAGGGACCACCTCATGCTTGTTTCAACAAAAAAATTATTTGATGAATGCTATGGAAAATTTGCCATAGGCGCATTGAATGTCTGGTGCATGGAACAAATTCATGCATTATTTCGTGCGGGTGAAAAAGCCCGCAGCCCTTTTATTGTACAAATGACGCCCGTAGCCAGAAATTATGCACATCCTGAAATGTTGCTGGGCATGATCCGCTCAGCAGCAAACATTTATCCAAAGGCCATCTTCGCGACCCACCTTGATCATGGAAATGAAGAACACGTGAAAGATGCCATCGCCTCCGGAGAATATACCTCGGTAATGATTGACGCCTCACACGATCCATTCAATAAAAATGTTGAACGGACCAAAGGAATGGCCGTAAAAGCTCATGCCAGGGACATTGCTGTTGAAGCCGAACTTGGCGTACTCAGTGGCGTGGAAGATGATCTGGTGGTTGATGAAAAAAAAACGCGCTATACCCAGCCTGAACAAGTCGAGGAGTTTGTAAACGAAACAGGTTGTGACAGCCTGGCCATCGCAGTCGGCACCAGCCATGGCGCGTATAAATTCTCCGGCGACCAGGGACTTCAATTTGATATTCTGGAGAAAATACAAAAAAGAGTTCCCGGGTTTCCCCTGGTGCTTCATGGTGGCTCGGAAGTTAATTATCATGAGATTGAAAGGATCAATCATGCCGGCGGTCAGATTGGTGTATCTGCAAAAGGAGTATCGGCTGAGGAAATTAAAAAATCCATCTCCTATGGTGTATGCAAAGTAAACATTGCCACCGATGCGCGAATTATCTGGACGAGGGTTCACCGGGAATTTTTCAGAGACGCCCCCGAATTATTTGACCCGATCAATCCGGGTAAAATCTATATGGATGAACTAGAAAAATTTTTAATCGAAAAGTTCGACCAACTCGGTTCATCCGGGAAGGTGAAATTATATAATTAACTCATTATGATAATTGACAAGAAATATCCGTTGCTGGCAAAACCTGATTCTTCCACTGGTATCTACCAGAGCATTACCAGAGAGGAGGCAAACTGGCAATTTCTGAATTTCCAGGCACGGCTCATGAAAAAGGGCGAAACCTGGATTGGAGAAACGGGAGATTGTGAATATGGCATCATCCTGCTCAGCGGGAACTACAGTGTAGCATCGAATAAAGGAACATGGGAAACGATTAATGGTCGAAAGGATGTTTTTTCAGGCATTGCGCACACCTTGTACCTTCCCCGGCATACTTCTTTCGAACTGAAGGCTGAAAGTGAATTGCTGGACATTGCCTATGGATGGTGTGAAACGGATATGGATTTTGACCCTGTTTTCAAAATGCCACATCAAGCCGACATTGAAATCCGTGGTGGTGACAACGCTACGCGCCAGATTAATTCCCTGATACAACCCGGTTTTCCGTGCCATCGACTTGTTTCCGTTGAGGTTTATACCCCTGCCGGCAACTGGAGTTCATACCCTGCCCATAAGCACGATGAGCGAAAGGTTGATGAACAAGGCCATGTACTGGAAGCCCGCCTGGAAGAAACCTATTTTTATAAGATTGATAAGCCAGAAGGATTTGCCATACAGCAGGTGTATAATGATGACCGAAGCCTGGACGAAATCGCCGTGGCAAGAAATAATGATGTGGTGCTTGTACCGGGAGGATACCATCCTGTCGTCGCAGGTCATGGGTATAATGTCTATTATCTCAATTTCCTTACCGGCAGTGATCAGTCACTTGCCAATACCCCGGATCCTAATCATGTCTGGATGTTCGATTCCTGGAAAACAAAAGATCCAAGGATCCCGCTTGTGACGGCAGCAATGAATGGATAATTTACTTATTTAAAACAAATTAATTTATTTAGCATAACCTGAAATGGACAATAAAAAATACGATGTAATCACCTATGGAAGATCCTCTATAGATCTTTATTCCCAGAATATCGGGGCCGATTTTGTAGATATCAAAGGTTTCGATGCCTTTGTGGGCGGTTCACCGCTCAATATCGCGGTAGGCTGCAAGAGACTTGGGTTGAAGCCGGCCCTACTTACGGGAATTGGTGACGACAAGGTGGGAGACTTTATCCTGGATTTTTTAAAAAAGGAAGATGTCGAAACTTCGCTTATTCCCCGTATTCGTGGGGCCAGAACCAGTGCAGTGGTTCTTGGGATAGAACCCCCTGACCGATTCCCGTTGGTGTATTACCGCGACAACTGCGCTGACAGTCAGATTACGATAGATGATGTATTGAAAGCAGACATCAGACAAAGCCGTCTGCTGGAAATTTCCGGCACGGCGCTGAATAAGGAACCGACGCGAAGCTCTGCCTTCCTGGCTGCGGAAATCGCCCATGACAGCGATATTCCTGTGGTTTTGGACCTGGATTTTCGTGCTGACCAATGGTATGACCTCCGCTCATTTGGCATTACTACAAGGGCGCTGCTTCCCAAAGTGCGCATCGCACTTGGAACGGAGGAAGAGGTACTGGCGGCAACACTGGCCGATGCTTCTCAGGTATCTATCAGGCACCAGCAAATTTCCGCACCGGAAATCACCGGAGATATTGGGGAGTCTATCAAAAGAATTCTATCGCTTGGCGTAGAAACACTGATTATCAAGAAAGGCTCACATGGCGTCACCTGTTACAAGCAAAACGGCGAAATACTGGATGTACCCGGTTTTCCGGTAAAAGTCCTGAATATCCTGGGGGCCGGAGACGCCTTTGCCAGTGGATTCATCTATGGCTATTTGCAGGGATGGGATCTTTACAAATCCTGCCGAATGGGCAATGCCAGCGGTGCATGGGTGGTGCTTCAGTCTGGTTGTGCGAATTTTATGCCCTACCTGGACGAATCAATGAAGTTTATTGAAGATCATGGTGGATTTTAAAGTAGCGCGGATTATTCCCATTTCTGGAAAAGAAAAATGAATTAAGAATAAGATTGAAGAGATAACACAACCCCATAATCATGAAAACTCGCAGACTTACTGTTGCCCAGGCTTTGATCACTTTTTTACAAAACCAGTACACCGAACGTGATGGAAATGAGCAACGCTTTTTTGCTGGTTGTTTTGGCATTTTTGGCCATGGAAATATTGCAGGTATCGGGCAGGCCTTATTTCAGGATCCCGGATTCAGGTATTACCAAGCCCGAAATGAGCAGGCGATGGTTCATACGGCGGCGGCTTACGCCAAAATGAAAAATAGATTGTCCACTTTTGTCTGCACCTCCTCCATCGGCCCAGGTGCCACCAATATGATCACGGCAGCAGCAGGTGCAACAATTAACAGAATCCCGGTTCTGCTGCTCCCTGGAGATATTTTTGCAAAGCGCAACGTGGATCCGGTACTGCAGCAACTCGAATCGGCAACTTCCCAGGACATATCTGTAAACGACTGCTTCAAACCCATATCCAAATATTGGGACCGCATCAACAGGGCCGAGCAACTGATCGCCACCCTGCCTGCCGCCATGCGGGTATTGACTTCCCCTGCCGATGCCGGCACGGTGACGCTGGCCCTGCCGCAGGACGTACAACCGGAAGCATTTGATTTTCCCGAAAAACTATTTGAGAGGCGGGTATGGCATATTCCAAGAGCCAGGCCCGACAAAGCAGCGCTTGGAAAGGCAGTGGAAATTATCAAAAAATCCAGTCGTCCGATGATCATTTCTGGTGGCGGGACCATATACAGCGAAGCAACCGGCACTTTGCAGAAATTTGTCAATCAGACCGGAATACCGGTAGGTGAAACATTTGCAGGAAAAGGCTCCTTGCCATATAATGATCCGCATAATCTCGGAGGAACCGGGGCCACAGGCACTGAGGGCGCAAATTACATCAGTGAGCGGGCTGATGTGGTGATTGGAATCGGCACGCGATACAGCGATTTTGCCACAGCTTCCAGATCCGCATTTCAGCATCCTGATGTCAGATTTATTAATATTAATGTGGCCGAATTTGACGCACACAAGCACTCAGGTCTGGCGCTCACCGGAGATGCCCGGGTGGTGCTGGAAGAATTGACGGAAGCATTATCAGGGTACCATGTTGAAGCCGCCTATGAAGAGAAGGTAAGAGAATTTAACCTTTCATGGGATAAAAAAGTGGATTATGCCTATACACCCATCAATAGTGGTAGCCTTCCAAGCCAGTCGGAAGTGATTGGCGCGATCAATAATTTTTGCGAACCCAAAGATGTTCTGTTAAATGCTTCCGGCAGTCTTCCCGGAGATTTGCACAAATTATGGAGAACCCGCGATCCCAAAGGATTTCACCATGAATATGGATATTCCTGTATGGGATATGAAATTGCAGGAGGTCTCGGCGCTAAAATGGCTTGTCCGGACCGGGAGATCTATGTAATGATTGGCGATGGAGGATATTTGATGATGTCCTCGGAAATTGTCACCTCGATACAGGAAGGGTTCAAGCTCACCATCATCATCATCAATAACAAAGGCTTCGGCAGCATCGGCGGACTATCCAAATCTATAGGGCAGGAAGGTTTTGGCACGGAGTATAAATTCCGTGATGAAGAATCAGGACAGCTTGACGGTGATGACCTGCCGGTGGACCTTGCGGCCAACGCAAAAAGTCTGGGTGCAGAAGTAATTTCTGCCACAGATATAAAATCATTCAATGAAGCACTGAAAACAGCTAAGACTTATAAAAAAACCACGGTCATCTACATTGAAACCGTACCGGAACGCAAAATTGCCGGTTACGGCTGGGCGTGGTGGGATGTGCCGGTTTCAGAAGTATCAGAAATTGACAACGTGAAAAAGGCATATGAAAACTATGTGAAAAACAAGAAGAAGCAGCGGTATTTCCTCTAAGGGATTTAACAATTAAAAAAAAGGATATCACGGAAATACAACTTAGAAAGAAAGGATGAGTACTGCATTATCATTTATAGCGTTTACGGGATTTGTCGCGGCTTTCGTCTGGTACAGGCTGCGCAATGAAAAACTGGACTCGCAGGATGGATATTTTCTGGGAGGCCGCAGCCTGACAGGTGTCATGATTGCAGGTTCATTGATCCTTACAAATATATCAACCGAACACCTGGTTGGCATGAATGGCTCATCCTACAAAAATGGTTTTATCATCATTGCCTGGGAAGTTACTTCCGCCATTGCGCTGGTCATCGCCGCAATATATTTTGTGCCGCGATATCTCAAAATGGGGTTAACGACGATTCCGGAATACCTGGAAAACCGTTTTGATGGTGCCACGCGTTCCCTCGTTGCCATGTTTTTGATTGTATCCTTTGTGGTCACACTGCTTCCTATCGTACTTTATACGGGCGCCATCAATCTGGAAAGCATATTTAATATTTCTGAGGTATTACAAATTAAAAAATCGGAAGGGCTGTGGCTGACAATAATCGCCATTGGCGGAATCGGATCAGTGTATGCCATTTTCGGTGGATTAAAAGCAGTTGCCTTGTCTGACACAATTAACGGGTTTGGATTGCTGATTGGAGGTTTACTTGTGCCTGTCTTTGCATTGGTAAGCATTGGCGATGGCAATCCTCTCACCGGCCTGTCGATGGTGTTTGAG
>CAYZWN010000175.1:1474-9868 GCA_964482185.1 uncultured Roseivirgaceae bacterium | reverse complement strand
TCTAAGTTATTAAATTTCAACTTAACAAGTAGTCCGAATTTTGGGGAGTATTACAGTAATTATAGTCTGGCAAGTACAATACCAAAACAGGTAGGGACGTATTCCAGCACTCAGTTTGCAATATCTGGTCCTTCTGCAATTTGTCCAAATACTGTTCAGTGGTATCTTCCTACTTATATAGATCCAGGTATCACTAATTATCAATGGGGATACAGTGGTGTTATTTATCAAAGCGGTCAAGGAACTCCCTACCTGGGAGTATATGTGCCCCCATCGTTTTCAGGTGGCTCCATAACACTTAGACTTGCAAATCGCTGTGGATTGACAGGTTCTCCTTCATTTAAGCAAATATATCAAGGTTATTGTGGTTATTCCTATGCAGTATATCCTAACCCGGCAAATCAGGAACTTACGATATCCTTGGAGGAATCGATCAACAAAGAAAGTTTGATATTAGACGACTCTAGAAAAACAAGTGATGAAGTAAATTATGATGTAGCTCTAATTGATAGTGATCAACAGATTGTGAAAACTGGAAAGTTGAAAAACGGGGTAATAATTCTCGAAACTGATAAATTGCCAAATGGGCTTTATGTACTTCATATTTATGAACCAGAAGGAACTATAATACAGCAGGTTATTATTCAGCATTAACATATTTTTTATGATCAGTGGTGATGCAAATAATCTTGATATTGATATAGTGGGATAGTGAACAAAACTGTAATCGCTATTTTTACGATCGTAATATATTAGAAGGCTATTTAATAAAATCGTTTATAAAAATTGTGTAACGAAAAACAGATATTTTTGCGCAAGTCCGGGAAATAATTCCCGGACTTTTTATGTTCTAACCTTTCAACTACTTTAAACATTATTATCCTTAAGAACAATTTAATTTATACCAAATTCCACTAAATTGAATTGTGAAATTATTTTAATGATGTATCGGTATAAATATTTTTTCATTCTGTTATTTATGATTCTCGCGATTTCCTGCACATCAGGCCACAAACCCGGCCAGTCCGAAACCTACGAAAAGGGCACATTTGGCTATGACCTGGAATTTTTATCAAAATACCAGCAGACCATATTGTTACAGGATGGCGATGCGATGGTGGCCGTATGCCCCGCTTACCAGGGCAGGGTGATGACAAGCAGTGCCGGCGGCAAAGCGGGCATGAGCTACGGATGGATCAATTATGATCTGATCAGTTCGGGCGAAATACCCAAACACATTTACCCCGTAGGAGGGGAAGACCGCTTCTGGCTGGGACCGGAAGGCGGGCAATTTTCCATTTATTTTCAGCAGGGAGCCGCGTTTACTTTTGAAGAGTGGCAGACTCCGCCACCCATCGACACCGAACCGTTCGATCTTGTATCAAGCGATGCCAGATCAGCCGTTTTTGAAAAGGATTTTAAGCTTAAAAATTACAGCGGTGCCGAATTTGAAATAAAAGTTAACAGAAAAATCAGTCTGCTGGGCCAGGAGGAAATTCGTGAACTGATACCCATGGAGGATGGCCTGTCATATGTTGCCTATCAATCAGTGAATGCCATTACCAATATTGGTGAAAATCCATGGACGAAAGATAGCGGTACACTTTCCATCTGGATTCTGGGCATGTTTACTCCCTCAGACAATACGACAATCATGATTCCTTTCAGGCAAGGCAATGAAGCCGATCTGGGACCAATTGTCAATGACACTTATTTTGGCAAAGTACCGGCAGACAGACTTGTAATTGAGGATGGTTTGATTCTTTTCCGTGGCGACGGTAAATACCGCAGCAAAATTGGCTTGAGTCCGTCCAGAGCTCTTCCATACATGGGCAGCTATGATGCGGCCAATCTGGTTCTTACCATCGTATATTTTTCCAAAGAGGAGGGCGTGACGGATTACGTCAATTCGCTATGGGAAATTCAGAATGACCCATTTGCCGGGGATGTTTCAAATTCCTACAATGACGGTCCGGTGGATGGGGTTGCCATGGGCCCGTTTTATGAATTGGAAAGTTCGTCGCCTGCCGCATTTTTAAAACCGGGGGCATCCATGACTCACGTCCATAAGACCATTCATATCACAGGTCAGGAAGCCGAATTGGATAAAATTACGCTAAATTTGTTTAAGGTTAAGCTGGAAACAATAAAACGCATTTTTTAAAATTTTGATGATATGAACAAATATATACGCTTTGAAAATATAGTATTCCTAACCGTATTAATTATGCTTACAGCCTGCAGTGACAGGAAAAAGAATACAGAAGAAATAAATGTACCAAATTATCTCTCAGCCTATGCTGAGCTTTATAAAACCAATCCCCGTCAGGCAAACCTCGAATGGTTCAAAAATGCCAGATATGGGCTGTTTTTACATTATGGAGTGGCAAGTCTATTGGAAGATGGCGAGTGGATACAACTCCGGCATGATCCGCCTATTCCTGTCGCAGATTACGATACGTTGAAAAACCTGTTTACCGCCTCAAATTTTGATGCTGATTTCATTACTGATCTGGCACTCGAAGCCGGCATGAAGTATATCAATATTACCAGCAGGCATCATGACAGTTTCAGTTTATTCAAGACAAAACAAAGTAGCTTTAATAGTGTGGAGGCTCCAAATTGTGGCCGTGATCTGGTTGGGGAATTGGCTAAATCCTGTGATGAAAAAGGAATCGGGTTATTTTTATATTATTCCTATGCGGCAGACTGGAAACATCCATACTTTTACTCCAGGCAGGCCGGATGGGTAAATGCTCGGCCTGACTATAAGGAACCGCAACCGGAATATAAATTCGAAAAGGATGAGGATTTCCGCCATTATATTGATTTTGTTCATGCACAGTTGAAGGAATTATTAACCCAATACCCAACAATTGCCGGTATCTGGCTCGATCCGATCATGGGATTTTACAGCCGTCCGGACCTGTTTCCGATTGACGAAACCTATACACTCATCCGCTCACTTAATCCTCATGCGCTTATTTCCTTCAAGCAGGGAGCGAACGGTGATGAGGATTTTTCTGCACCCGAGCGAAGTAGTGGGGCTATGGTTGGTCAGCAATTTGATGTAGCTAAAAAAGTGTATGAATTGAACAAAGATAAACCAAAAGAAATCTGCAACACGCTTCAACCCCATGCCTGGGGTTATCGCCGGGCAGATGATGGTAAGCATAAAAGCGCAGATGAAGTGATGGAAATACTTTATCAAAACGACAGTATAGGAGCAAATCTCCTTTTAAACGTGGGACCAATGCCCGATGGGTCGATTCCTGAAGAAGATATTGCTACTTTGCGTGAATTGGGAAGAAGGTTAAAACAGAATCCTATTTGGTAGAAACAAACTAAATTTTTCTAAGAACTTCAAATCACCTTATTTCTGACTTTTATAAGGAGCGTACACAAAATTGATTATCAAATCAACCTTAAATTGGTTTGTCTGAATTCGATAATGATTCAATTTCAACATTAAAATATGTCAAATGACAGCTAAATTGCTGACTTTTAAAATGAAATAGTCAATAAACACCAAAACAACACTCCATAAGGTATTTTTTTAATGGGTTTTGTAGAATTCTATAACGCGACGGACAGACAAATCTGGGATAAATTCAGAGCAGGGAATTCCAATGCCTTTGAAATCATTTATGAGCGAAATATCAAGGTGTTAGCCAATTATGGCAACCGGATGTGCAGTGATGGCGAGATGGTAAAAGATGCCATTCAGGATATGTTTGTGGATATCTGGAGAAACCGTGCAGGTTTGGGTAGTACCGATTCTATCAAATTCTATTTGATTAAAGCCTTTCGGCGCAATTTGATCAGAAAACTCAATCAGGCCAAAAAAAGCGATTCTCATGATGACCTGCACAGCAAACATAATGGTACGTTCGAATTGTCGCATGAGATTGCTATCGTGGCAGAGGAAATGGCATCCGAGACCAATGATCGGTTAAATGATGTGCTTGAGCGTTTGCCTTCAAGGCAAAAGGAGGCGATATTTCTCCGTTTTTACGGCGGATTGAATTATTCCGAAATAGCGAACGCCATGGAAATTAACCAGCAATCAGCACACAACCTTGTATTCAGAGCTTTGGAAATACTCCGCAAAAAAATGGCTTATCAGGTTATTACCGCTATTCTGCTAATGATTCTGCAGGCTTAAAATATTTTCAATTTTTTTTCTTGTTCTGAGGGTAAGTTTTCCGAAAGCCTTCCCTTTAACATCAAAGCCGAAATTAGAATAGCCTTTATTCTATGAATATAGAAAATTATAATATCAGTGATTTCTTAGCAAATGAGTCTTTTTACAACTGGGTAAAAGATCCTCAAAGCAGCGATGGCCGCATGTGGGAGTTGTGGCTTAGAAGTTTTCCGCAAAAAAGGGAGGAGGCGGAGAAGGCCAGGTCAATATTGCAATCCATAAAATTTAAAGACAGGAGTTTTGACAAGGAAGAAATCACCGGAATTTGGGCAAAGGTAAAAAGTGAAACCGAGCCAAAAGCGCGTAAAGCCACGCTGACAGAAGTGCATTACAGCAGAAAGAAAGCGTGGCATTTTTTAAAAGTTGCAGCGGTATTGCTTCCTTTTATCATTGCGGCAGTTTTATTTCTGTTTTTCCGGCAGAATCCTGTTGAAAATACTGAAATCACCTACGAATTGATTGAAAAGTACAATCCAAAGGGCCAAAAGCTCACCGTATTTCTTTCTGACGGCTCAAAAGTAAAACTCAATGCTGAAAGCAGGATTACCTATCAAAAACCATTCGAAGGACATCAGAGACTGGTAAAGCTGGAAGGCGAGGCATTTTTTGAAGTTACACCCGACGCGGAGCGTCCTTTTATTGTGCAATCGGGAGAACTTGAAACCAGGGTCTTAGGCACTTCTTTCAATATTACGGCTTACCCCGAACTTTCAAAAATCAGCGTTGCAGTGAAATCAGGTGTTGTATCGGTGTCGAATCATACTGACCTGAGTAAACCGGACGGTGGGACACATTTAATCAATCCGGCTGAAATGCTGACATACTCTAAAGAGGACGAGGGGTTTAAAATTTCAATCTACAACCCTGACAAGGTACTGGCTTGGAGTGATGGCGTATTGTATTTTGAAAATGCAACCATGAACGAATTTGTGCGGAAGATAGAGCGCTGGTACGGTATTGACATTATTGTGAAAAGAAAGCAGCCTATTGCGAAAGGAATCACCGGAGTTTTCAAGGATCAAAGTCTTGAAGATATCCTGATTGGGGTGCATGAAGCTTCAGAATTTGAATATGAGTTTAAAGATGGAAAATTATTAATTAAATAGAATATAATATGAAAAGAGACACCAGCTAAAAAAAAGCCACCGGATGGTGGCTGATCAGGTTCTCAGAAGAGTTCTAAAATCATTGGCGTGAGATAGGCTCTTTTGAGAAACAACAAATTCTTGTTAAACCCAATAGTTCAACAAAAACTACGCTAAATTATGAGATTAAAAGTACTTAGACAAATTGTGACTATGTCAAAATTTGCGTTTTATGCACTGCTTCTGCAAAGTATTTTTGCAGGAATGCTTTTGGCCAACGATGTTAGAAGTCAAACTACGAGCATCGACGAAGTGATCGTGAATGTAAATGCTGAAAACACGACACTTAAAGACCTTTTTAAGGTTCTCGAAAACCAGACTGAATTCAATTTCAGTTATAATCAGGGCATTATCGACCTGAATGAAAAAATCACTGTCTCATCCACTGAAACCCTTGGGGATTTGCTTAGGCAGGTTTCTAAAGAGACCAAACTGAATTTTAAGCGCGTGGATGGAAATATATTTGTCAGCAAGCGCAAGGCATTTCAAGCCTCTGTCACGGAATCATTCGATCATGCGAATTTGCTTCAGGATCGTACCATCACAGGGCAGGTTATCTCAAGCGAAGACAAATCAGGTTTGCCTGGCGTGAGCGTAATTATCAAAGGCTCCGTGCAAGGCACAGTTACCGACATTGATGGCAATTATTCAATCAACGCGCCGGAGGGTGGCACACTGGTATTCAGCTATGTCGGCTTTATCAGCGAAGAAGTATTGGTCGGAAACCAGTCGGTGATCAATATGACCCTTTCGCCAGACCTTACCCAACTGGAAGAAATTGTCGTGGTTGGATATGGAACGGTAAAGAAAAGTGATTTGACCGGATCTGTCTCGTCTGTGAAATCTGAAGAACTAACAGCCTACCCGGCAATAGATGCTGTACAAGCATTACAAGGGCGTGCCGCAGGTGTACAAATCACGGCTAATAATGGAGAACCCGGAGCTTCTTATAAAGTCAGAATCAGGGGAGGAACTTCTATCAATGCGAGTAGTGATCCGATTTTTGTGGTAGATGGATTTGTAGGAGCAGCACTGCCGCCTCCTGAAGATATCGAGTCGATTGAGGTATTAAAGGATGCCTCTGCAACAGCCATCTACGGTTCCAGAGGGGCAAATGGTGTAATCATGGTTACTACGAAGCGAGGAAAGACCGGCAAAACAAACATCGACCTCAATGTTTCGTATTCCCTCCAAAATGAAATAAACAGACTCGACTTGCTAAACAAGCAACAATTTACCGAGTATATTCAGGATACCAATCCGGGTTTTACTCCACTCGATGGCAATACGGATTGGCAAGATGAGATTTTTCAGACAGGCAATATTCAGAACTATCAGTTGGGCATTTCCGGCGGTGCCGAGAATGTCACTTACTATTTATCAGGTACATTTTATGATCAGAAGGGCATCATCCTGAACTCGGGCTTTCAAAGGTATTCTGTAACCAGTAATATCGATATCAAAGCTTCTGATAAGTTCAGATTTGGACTGAACCTCTTTGCAAGAAGAACTTCGAAAGAGGGAGCGCGAACCCAGGAAGGTTCCGGAGGAGCAACCAACTCCGGAGTTGTTGCTGCCGCATTTAAATTTGAGCCTGATCAGCCTATCATAGACGCTAACGGCAACTATACCTTAGCAAGACTCAACGATGCGCACGATAATGCTGTAGCAGTTGCGACAGAATACATTAATGAAAATGTGATAGATAGGTTTCAGGGCAATCTGTATGGGGAATATGATATTTTTGACGATTTAAAATTTAGAGTTACGCTCGGTGCCAGCGCCAATAACGGCAGAACAGGTGTGTACACACCAACTGTGTTGCAGGGCGGTGCAGGGGTCGGCGGAGATGGAAGCGTGGCAGGAAACAAGAACTCCTTGCTTCTGAATGAAAATTACCTGACCTATTCAAAACAGTTTGGCATTCATGAGCTATCTGTTATGGGCGGGTACTCTTACCAAAAATCAACAAGTGAAAACTGGAGTGGTCGGGCGCAAAATTTTCCGACTGATGCCGGCTTGTATTGGAATCTGGGAACCGGATCGGTGTTCCAAAGACCTGGTTCAGGCCTGAGCGAATGGGAGTTGGCCTCATGGTATGGAAGGGTAAATTACAACCTGAACAGTAAGTATTTGATAACCCTTAATGCCAGGTATGATGGGTCTTCGGTATTCAGCGAGGGTAACAAATGGGCATTTTTTCCATCCGGTGCAGTTGCCTGGAATATGAATCAGGAAGATTTCATGAGCGGACTAGGAGCAGTTAGCAATTGGAAATGGCGGGTAAGTTATGGTCTGACAGGCAACAGAGCAATAGCCCCTTTTCAAACACTTGCTGCACTGAGGGCAGAAGGCGTCCTGGCGCTTCAAAATAATTCTCCTGTGAATGCAGTTACGATCGATCAGGTAGCCAACCAAAATCTCACCTGGGAAACCACCGCGCAATTTGATGTGGGTTTGGACATTGGTTTCTTTGATGATCGTCTGAATGTGGTCATGGATTATTATTCAATGGTGACCGACGATCTGTTGTTTAGTGTGCCGTTGCCACAGTACTCCGGTTATAGTTCACAATTGAAAAACTTTGGAAAAGTAGGCAACAAAGGGTTTGAATTTACACTGAATTCCAGAAACCTCGTGGGTGCATTTAAATGGAGCATGGACTTCAATTTTTCCATGAATCGCAATGAAGTGCTGGAACTTCCTGAAAACGCAAACCCCGGTAATTTTGTACTGTATAGTTCAGGTCCTGGTCACATGGTCGGATTAGGCGATACCCAAATCTTGCAGGAAGGACAACCGGTCGGATCTTTTTATGGATGGATGTACGACGGAGTGTATCAGGAAGAAGACGATTTTTTGCCAGGAGGCGGATTTGAACAGATAGCCGGCGGGGAGAAATTCAAGGACATTAATGGTATCAGAGACGAAAACGGTAACCTGACCGGTGTGCCGGATGGGCAGCTAAATAATGACGACCGCACCATTATAGGCAATCCGCACCCGGATTTTATATGGGGTTGGAACAATGATTTTAGCTGGAAA
>CAYZWN010000175.1:0-1464 GCA_964482185.1 uncultured Roseivirgaceae bacterium | reverse complement strand
CATGATTATCAAGCTACCTTATCCTATTCTCCTTGGAAAAATTTTGATTTAAATATCTTTTTCCAGGCATCACAGGGTAATGACATATTCAGCTATACAATGATGGAATTAGATCTAATGGCCGGCAGAAATAATGCGACAACTGCAGCGCTCGACAGATGGACTCCGTCTAATACAAATACAGACATTCCTGTTGCAAGCGGAGGTAGAAACCGAAGGGCTTCAACCCGCTGGGTGCTGGATGGAAGTTTCGTAAGGCTTAAGAACCTTGCACTGGGGTACAATTTACCCAAGCCTGTATTGGATAAAATGAATATACGGAAACTTCGAATTTATTTAAGCGCACAGAATATTCTCACAATTACCGACTATGAAGGTTATGACCCGGAAGTAAACTACATGACCGATGGTCTGACGAATAGTAACCGAAACCTCGGTTTGGACTACGCGAGCTACCCAAATGCAAAATCCTATACATTAGGTTTGAACATTGGTTTCTAAGTGAATTATAATTCAACTAAAAGAACAAAACGATGAAAAAATATATAAATAAAACGGTTGTATTAGTCTTGACATTAGCTGTATTCAGTTGCACGGATCTTGTGGAGGAGCCGGTTGGGCTATTGGCCCCTGAAGCTTTTTTCAAAACGGCAACAGATGTTGAATCTGCTGTGATGGGTGCATATGCAGACATCGCCAGCGAGCCTTTCTACGGGCGTAGATTGGTACTCACCCTGCAGTTACGCAGTGATATGTGCGATATAGGAGATAAGAACACACCTGCCAGAAGGCAGCAGGTCAATGATTTTAATATGGACTCCAACAATGGTATGGTTACCTCTTTCTGGCCGAAGGGCTATCGCATCATTGGCACAGCAAATGCTGCTATTGCCGGTGCAGAATTTGTCGATCCGGATGAGCAAGACCCAAAAGTAACAGCATTAAAAGCAGAAGCGACGTTTGTTAGAGCTTTTGTCTATTATCATTTTGTTCGGATTTTTGGCGATCTCCCATATATCGATTTTGCCATAACCAATCCGGATGAGGTAAAAGACCTGGGCAAAATGTCCGAAGCAGAAATTTATCAAAACATCATCGCAGATCTTGTATTTGCCAAAGATAATCTTCCTGATACGCCACCGGCAGGAGCGAGGTCACGAGCCACCGCGGGCACTGCAGCATCTTATCTGGCTTCAGTGTATCTCACCTTAGGCGATGACAAGGCGGCGTTTGATGAGGCAAAATTTGTGATTGACAACAAGAGTAGATTTGGCTATGAGTTAATGGAAGATTTTGCTAAACTATATGATGGATTTAACAATGAAGGCCTGGCGGAGCATATCTTTATGGTCGATTTTGCTCAGGAATATGGAGGGATTGCTTCACAGGGCCAGGATTGGATGGGTCCGATTACCGGTATTAGAAGTGTTTTCCTTCCAACAGTTGATGCTGGTTGGAGTGTAA
>CAYZWN010000174.1:0-9956 GCA_964482185.1 uncultured Roseivirgaceae bacterium | reverse complement strand
AGGTCGGTAGGATACCATTGACTATTGACCAGTGACCAATTTTTTTCAAGCTCCAAAAATCAAGTTCCAAATCACAAATAAATTCCAAACCGCAATATACAATATCCAAAGCCTGTTTGCTTTTTGACGCTTGGGATTTGGGTTTTCCAGTTAGGTCGATAGGTTATTAGGCTGTTAGGTCGGTAGGATACCATTGACTATTGACCAGTGACCAATTTTTTTCAAGCTCCAGAAATCAAATTCTAAATCACAAATAAATTCCAAAAGTCAATCTACAATATCCAAAGCCCGTTTGTTTTTTGACGCTTGAGATTTGGGTTTTCTATTTTTATCCATTGCCGGACTTTATGGACAGAAACTAATTAATTTTCTCTCAAGCCCTTAATCACTACATTCCCTGTCCCGTCAGGATTACATGGATATGTAAAATCTTTTTGAGCTTTATTCGGGTCGTTTATAGTCTCGTAGAATGCATCCAGAAAGCTTAGTGTTTGTTGTTTATACTTGTCTGTCAGTAATGGATTCTCAGCGTAGATGGCATAAAAATCATTTTTCTTTTCATTGAAAAATTGAAATGTTTCATCGAATTCCCGCATATCACTGATACAATAACCTCTGTATCTTCTTTGCAATGTGGACTGCATAAGCAGTTCCGGGGCAGGATTGGCATATGGAGCCCGCACAATGCCCGCATGGTCAAAATCATAGGGCACAGCAATCGGCTCACTTGCATCATCCATTTTGATTAACTTGATGTTCTGCTGATATTGTATAGACCAGTCCGTGTTGCCGATCATATATTGAAAGACGGCCATTTTCAGGAAATCATCCTTCCTGGTCAATTTAGGCCTCATATTATCAATACTAATCGATTCTGCCTTGTTGCGTTTCGCCATTTGATCTTCTTCTTCCAGCAAAATCCCCAGAAGGGGGCCCGTGTCATTGTCCTTTTCCGTGTCATGAAACGTGACTTTCACCATTCTGGCTTTGAAGCTTTTAGGTGTGATAAGGTTATATAATTTATAAACAAGATATTCCTGGATCACATACCCATCACCAACACAAGGCATCACCAGTTTGACCTTATCCTGACCCATAAAGATGCTACCGTCTGGTGTCAGTTCCTTTTTGAAATTCAGCAATAGCGGAGGATACCTACAATTTGATGTCTGCTTTCTGAAGTGCCCCCTTGTTTTAATTCTTATTGGAATATCGGAATTTTCCTGCTCGTTTTCATATTTTAGGGCAGCATCAAAGTAGGTTGACACTTTGCCCCGGTCACGAAAGAGCTTTCTTACATTGGTATTTATGGTAAACTCCATTATTTCCTCCGAATCAAAAAGTTGGCCTGCCTGTGCATAGGAGGAGTCCCAAATAAAAAGCGCAATGATTATAGCAAATAGTTGCCTGATCAAACTTGTCCGGATATTTATTTTCATAAATCAATAATTTTGAAATTGTATCTATTGATGCATTTTATAAGAGGCTATTCGACCTGTTAATTCAAAAGTTAGGAAAAAAAAAGAAGAGTTACCCGTTTTAAAGAAATAATTAAAACCGACAGGGCGCAGATAAAACTCGGAAAAATACATCATCTGGGTGGGTGCGCAGTGCAAAGACCTGAGGGTATAAAAACAGAAGCGGGAAGGATTCCGTTAAGAAAACTTCCCGCTCCACGATGAGATGACCGTAGTCGTCTGATCGCGTCAAGCTACAGTTATTCTGACTTTTCCCCCAGTTGCCCGGGTTCTTGACTTTAGATTAACCGCCTCTTCTTTATCAACCTTTCGGTTTCAATCGATGTTTTGAATACTTCTGTGGCAGAGCCCTCTCAAACCTTCACCTTGCGGCTACGGCTCCTTCGCATTCAATCCTCAAGTTGGCAATCATGGTTCGGGATGCTACTCCCGGCCTTTTATCTCTCACTTGATGCATCTAAGGTACTTGCTTTGATCATTCTGACAAAATTTTTCACTACTTTCTTCCCCACAACTTATGCACGCTAAATATTGCTAAAACCCCAGCTTTATGCACAGTAAATTCATGTTGTCCACACTGGTTATGAACAGATCATGCGAGCGGTAAAAATTCATTCTGATTGGTGCGGGTTACTCTGCCGAAAGGATCACTTCATCAATAAAAAACCATGCCGGCTTGTCTTTGCCCTGATGCCAGATTGGGATTTTTGACAACGGTTCTGCTACAATTTTCAAATGGCGGATGGGTTCACCACTTAGTTGTAATGCATAGTACATGAAGCGGGCTTCCATCGGCTCCTGGGGAATATTTGTTTCTGATGTGCCAAGCAGCTTTAATTTTTCATTGTCTGACCTGCCAAACACCTGTATCCTGGATGGCGGGAATAAATAAGGGTCTGTATTCACCAAAGAACTGAGCTGAACTACGGATAGTTCAACGGCCTGGTTGAAGAAGCAATGGAGCGTGAAAGTTTTTTCTGTAAATCCCATCCATGCGGCATCATTGAAGTCAAGCGGACCTTTTTGCATGTCAAAGAGGGTATTGATGCCTTTGCCTTTGTATTTTTCATTTGGCTGGTTTTCGAGGTAGAGACTGTCAGGCACGACGCATGATTTTAAAAAAACCATGCTATCCTCTGTGCCGGGCGACCATCCGGTTTTCGTGACTTTATATTTTAATATAGTCGATGCATCAACCAGCAGGCTGTCCCCGATTTCAAATGATTGAGACAATGTATTCTCTGCATCGGATGAATAATTAAATCGGACATTTTGCAATGGATGGGTGGGTTTTAAATAAAAAGGTTCGCAGAAGAAATATTTCAATGGTTCTAGCTTTGGCGCGGGGAGGAGTGCGTCAAAGTCGTCCGCTTCCGGCGCTTTCGTGATAAGTGTTAGGTTCGGATTTAATGACTTGAGCTTTTTGTGCCCTTCCTCTGATATGCTTGTGCTGTAAATATATACATGTTCGAGTGCCGGGAATCCGGAAATAATTTCTGCAGAGGCATCATTCAATGAGGTGTTATAAGCTTTGAGAACTCTGAGGCCTTGCATTTGTCCAAGCTGACCGAGATCCTCAGGGGCAAAATGGCAGTTGCCAATATTGAGTGTTTGCAAATTCTGAAACTGCCTGATGGTTTTAAATTCATTAGCAGTAAGCGCCAGATTATTCAGATGGAGGTAAACTATATTTTTTTCAATTTTTCTGAGGTTGTGGAAATTTTTTGAATCGAATGGCTGGTGCGGGTAAACCAAAACTTCAACTGCATTGGAGCCCGCATAGAGCTTTCTTAATGTGAAATAATCTGTGGTTAGTTTTTCTAGTTGACTTTCTGATATGTCGGGCAAGCCTATCCATCGGGAAATTTCAGAATTTTTCTTTCGCTCATTGATCAAAGAGGCCAGCTCCGAATTTTCATCGATATCATAAAGATGCAGATCAGGTTTGGCGCCCAGATCAAACCAGGATTGCAAAATTATCATTTCTTCATTGCTAAGTTGTTTTTCGTCTTTTGGAGGCATATGATCTTCGTGTTCCACAGGCAGACCGATGTGATACATCACCCTGTATTCGCCGGAAGGAGTCATTGCGCCGGATTCTCCACCCGACATAATTTCCTCAAAACCATTGAGTTTCAGCTTTCCTTTAGCTTTGTTTTCGCCATGGCATTTGACGCATTTCATTTGAAAAGCCGGCTGAACCAGATCCACGAAGATATTTGGGTTTTCAGGCAAGGCTTTGATGCTGTTTGATTTACTTTTGTTGAGCGTGAGGAAATCCGAACCATGTGTTACCATTCCGCCAAAGTGGCCGGTAATGATGATCATTATGGCCAGCATAGCCTGTAATATTTTTAATGAGATTCCTTTTATTCTGTTTTCCAAAAAAAACCAAATGACCAGCAGGATAGTAATGCTTGTTCCAAACCATTGGTGCAGGAGGATAGTATTGCCTTTGGTTTCAGACTCTGCGCTCAGAATCATGCCGGAAAGTGCAGAAAATAATGCAAAAAGCGTAGCTGCTGCGAGATACCAGTGTGCATACCGGTCCCGTCGCCAATACTGGATGATGGTGATAAAAACCAATACCAAAGGAAAGTGCAGCACAAGAGGGTGCCATCTGCCTGTCCATTGGACCAAAGCCGGGAATTGGATTAAGTTTTCAAAAAAGGTCAAAAATACCAGCAAAACGGTGAGCGCATAAACTATATTGCCCAGTATCAGCCTGACATCGATATGCTTCATGGATCAGGCGATCAAATTATTTACAACATTCCCGGCCACGTCAGTCAGTCTGAATCTTCTGCCCTGGTATTTAAATATAAGTTGTTCGTGATTGATACCCATCAGATGCAACAGTGTAGCGTGGAAATCATGAATGTGCACCGGGTCTTTGACGATGTTGTATCCAAATTCGTCTGTTTCACCATAAGTGATACCTTTCTTAATACCACCGCCGGCCATCCAGATGCTGAAGCTCCTCGGGTGATGATCGCGCCCATAATTGTCAGGTCTGAATCTGCCCTGGCAATAATTTGTTCTGCCAAATTCACCGCCCCAAATCACGAGGGTGTCATCAAGCATGCCCCGCTGCTTCAGGTCGAGGATGAGGGCGGCTGAAGCCTGATCTACGTCCATGGCCTGTTTGGACATTTCGTTTGGCAAATTGCCGTGCTGATCCCACCCTTGATGGTAAAGTTGAATGAACCGGACACCGTTTTCGGCAAGACGCCTTGCGAGCAGACAGTTGGCTGCATAGGTGCCGGGAATCATCGAATCTGTGCCATACATTTTAATGACAGACTCTGGTTCCTGCTTGATATTCATCACTTCCGGTACAGACATTTGCATGCGGTATGCCATTTCATACTGGGCGATACGCGATTGAATTTCTTCATCTTGCACTCTGTCATAATGGGCTTCATTCAGATTTGCGATCTGATCGAGCATCCGGCGCTTGTCATCGCGTGTCATTCCATCCGGGTCGTTAAGGTAGAGCACCGGGTCCTTGCCTGATCGGAGCAATACGCCCTGATGCTGCGAATCCAGAAATCCACTTGACCAAAGCTTTGAATACAATCCCTGGCTGTTGCCTTTTCCCCGCGAGGTAAGCACAACAAAGGCAGGCAGGTTTTGATTTTCATTTCCCAGTCCATAACTCATCCATGACCCCATGCTTGGCCTTCCTGAATTTTGGTTTCCTGTCTGAAAAAATGTAATGGCCGGGTCGTGGTTGATTGCCTCGGTGTGCATGCTATTTATAACGCAAATGTCATCAGCGATTTTGCCGATGTGCGGGAAATAATCACTAATCCAGGTGCCGTTTGCTCCATATTGTTTAAAACCTGCGTAAGAACCGACTAGCGGGAATTTTTCCTGGTTTGAGGTCATTCCGGTAAGCCTCTGGCCACCTCTTATTGATGCCGGAAGATCTTCGCCCATGCGTTCAGTAAGCAGCGGCTTGTAGTCAAAGGATTCAAACTGGGAGGGAGCACCGGCCTGAAAAAGGTAAATAATTCTCTTGGCTTTTGGTGCAAAATGCGGAATGCCTAAGGAGGGTGCTCCTGCCAGGTTTTTGTTTCGGAACAAGTCAGGAATCATCAATGAACCTAAAGCTACAGTTCCCATGCCAATGCTCAGACTTGAGAAAAAATGCCTTCTGTTCATTTTTAATTTTTCATTCAGTATCGGATCATTTAAAGCCATTTTATTCCCTGGTTATGGTTTCATCTAAATTATACAATACCTGCGCGACCAACATCATTGAGGCAGTTTCAGTTGGCGACGTGGTCCCGGATGGATATTGCCCGACCTGAAGCAGCGAAACAGCCGCCTCCTTCTCCTCATTGAATTTTTGGAAATTCTGATTATAAAAATCAAGCATCATCTCTTTTTCATCTGAAGTGGGGTTGCGCATCAAAATGCGCCTGAATAATTCACTGATGGCCTCTTCGCCTGAGAGAGCGCGACTCGCCAGATCTTCAGCAAGTACCCGCATACCTTCAAGATTTTGTTCGTCATTCTGAAGGGCGAGCGCCTGCAGCGGTGTATTGGTTTTTTGCCTGCGCACTTCGCAGAGGTCTCTGTTTGGTGCGTCAAATATTGCCATGGAAGGAGGCGGCAGTGTTCTTTTCCAGAAAGTATAAATTGACCTGCGGTAAAGCTTGTCCCCTGTGTCAGGGGTATAGCTGGTCAGGATCCCGCGATTGCCACCTGCATTGGTCTCTTCCCAAAGTCCGGGTGGCTGGTAGGGCTTCACACTTGGGCCGCCAATTTGGTCATTTAGCAATCCGCTGGTTGTCAATACATAGTCGCGAATTTCTTCTGCGGTCATTCTGAACCTCGGCCCTCTGGCTAATAATACATTCTCCGGATCAATTCTTTTTTTATCAGGTGTTAAGGCTGAAGCCTGCCGGTATGTCGCACTCATAACCATGGTTTTGATGATATGCCTGATATCCCAGTTGTTTTCCATAAATTCTACAGTTAGCCAGTCGAGCAATTCAGGATGGCTCGGCAAAGCGCCCTGGTTGCCAAAGTCTTCCACGGTGGTGACGATGCCATTACCAAAAATCAAGGCCCACAACCTGTTGACATACACTCTGGCAGTAAGGGGATTATTTCTGTCTGTCAGCCACATTGAAAGCCCCAGTCTGTTTTTGGGATACGTTTCCGGGTAGGGCAGGATTACCTGTGGTGTGGCGGGATCAACCGGCTCTGCCGGGGCATCATATTCACCCCGGGCCAGCACAAAGGTCTCCTTAAAAGCCGAATCGTTCATCACCATCACATTCACCGGTACGGTATCTGAATAATTAATAAAAGCCAGCTTGTCCTCTAATTCGTTTTCCGTAATTGTGATATATGGCGCATCGGCATAGTATTTCCGGTTTTTTGCCTGAACGGCATCCATCTGCAAGCCTTTTTCATTCACATAGTTAAAAAAGGCATAAAAGCTAAAATAGTCTTTTTGCGAAATGAGGTCATACTTGTGATCATGGCATTTGGCACATTCGAGGGTGAGGCCGAGTATGCCTTTGCCCAGTGTATTGGTGCGATCCGAAACATAGGTAGATCGGTATTCTTCATCAATAACACCGCCTTCCTGCGTGATCGGATGATTGCGGTTAAATCCGGTAGCGATGATTTGTTCCAGCGAGGCATCTGGCAACAGGTCTCCGGCGATTTGCCAGGTGAGAAACTGATTATACGGCATATTTTCATTGAAAGCATGGATTACCCAGTCGCGCCAGGGCCACATGGTTCTGTAGCTGTCATCCTGATAACCATGCGAATCGGCATACCGTGCAACATCCAGCCAGTCCCGCGTCATTTTTTCTCCATATGCGGGTTTGCTGAGGTAGTAGTCAACTACGGTGGCATATTCCTCTGAAGTCAGGTTTTCAAAACGATTCAATTCTTCAATCGTTGGAGGGAGGCCGGTGATATCCAGGCTCAATCTGCGAACCAGTTTCTGTGCCGATGCCTCGTTTGATGGCTCCAGGCCGGCTTTTTCTATTTTTTCAAGAATGAAATAGTCAATTTCGTTCAATGGCCACGACTTGTTTTGAATGGCGGGCAGCTGCACTTTTACCGGAGGCATGAATGACCAGTGCGTTTCATATTTTGCGCCCTGATCGATCCATTTTTTTAAGATTTCTTTTTCATATTCTGAAAGCTGAAGATGTGATTCCGGAGGCGGCATCATTTCATTTATGTCTTCTGATATAATTCTTTTTATCAATTCGCTGCTACGGATATCGCCTTCGAGGATAGCAAATTTACCGGGATTTTCAACCAGTTCTGCCTTGGCATCCTGTTCGATGTCCAGCCTCAAACCGGCTTTGCGCTTATTTGCATCCGGGCCGTGGCACGTAAAGCATTTATCAGATAGTATGGGTTTTACGTGAAAATTGAAGCTGATGTCTTTTACGACCTGTTTTGTTACTTCTGAGGAACTGCTCGCATCGGCCCTTTCTTCAAGGATCAGGAAATAGCGCAACCCGAGGAAAAGCATAATTAAGGAACCGGAAATAATCAGTTTGTGTCTAAGTAGCATTGGTTCAGATTTACCTAATCAGGTAAAAATATGATTGTTCTGTTTATAAAGCAAACGAAAATTAGCGATAACTTCACGCGAATAGTGGTGATATTTTTATTACTTTAAGCTTGCTATATGTTTGAATTACTGATTTATACCTGGGCCGGACTAGGCATCATCACATTTTTTATATTGCTGAAAATAAGGGCGCCTTACGGCAGACACACTACCAAAGATTGGGGTGCGATGGTTAGTAATCGCAAAGCATGGTTTTGGATGGAATTGCCGGCCTTGATTGTATTTCCAACGCTGGCATTGGCTGGTCCACAGGATAAGGACGCATTGTCTTATCTGCTTATAGCGCTTTGGTCTTTGCACTATTTCAACAGGGTTATTGTCTTTCCATTCAGGATCAGGACAAAAGGTAAGAAAATGCCCCTGTTAATTGCCGTGAGTGCAGGTGTTTTTAATATAATTAATGGGCTGTTAAACGGGTATTATATCGGGTATGTGAACGGCAGTTCCGGAGAGCTACTTGTCGTGTTATCCTTGCTTGGATTAGCTTTGTTCTTCCTTGGTTTTATAATCAATAACAAGGCAGACACCATGCTGATTGCATTGCGAAAAAACGGCAATGGATACCAGATTCCCGGAGGCTGGCTATTTGAATATATCAGTTGTCCAAATCACTTTGGCGAAATCATCGAATGGATTGGTTTTGCATTCATGGCAAGGAATCCTGCGGCCATTTCATTTGCGATTTGGACCTGGTGTAATCTGGCTCCCAGGGCCAGAAATCATCATCAATGGTATAAAGAGCAGTTTTCAGATTATCCGGTACATCGCAAGGCTGTGATTCCTTTTGTTTGGTAACGCATCTTGATCTTGCAATAGAATTTTGGTTCTGCATGCACCGGAGCAGCCTCTTTGGATACTATTTCGTGGGCTTATTTTATCAGGCGCGACCGGTTTGAGATCGTTGTTGATCATTGAATAAGTTGTGGTATTCCTCAAGATTGGGTGACCACATTTTCCATGCGGACCTCTAAGGTTTTGCTGTTCAAATGCTGAATGGACTTGCAAATTCCAAAACCTTGGAGGTTTTTAAACTACAAAACGATGCCTTTTTGTGATGAATAATCCGGGATAATTCTGATTAATCTGACTATTTTTGATTCAGACTTTATTATTTTATATGTAATGAAAGATTAAACCATGGAGTCATCAGGCATAGACCTCGTTTACATGTGGGTGGACGGTGCGGATTCGAAATGGAGGGAAAAGAAACGCCTTTTTACCGGTAAAATCAGCGATCAGACCGAAACCAATCATATTGGTCGATATGTCAGCAATGACGAATTAAGGTATTCATTGCGGTCTGTAGAAAAACATGTGCCCTGGATCCGGAAGATTTTTATTGTTACAGACGATCAAAAGCCGGATTGGTTAAACACGGATCATTCAAAAATTCAGGTGGTTGATCACAAGGAGATTATGCCTTCGGAGATTCTTCCATGTTTTAATTCAAGTGTAATTGAATACTTCCTCCACAAAATTCCAGGACTCTCAGAGCATTTTTTATTAGCCAACGATGATATGTTTTTCAATGCAGATCTTTTGCCTGATTTCTTTTTCGCAAAAGACGGATTTCCGATAGTACGCTTAAAAAGAAGGCCTCTTGGAAAATGGATTCATCGTCTGAAACCATTGATAGGAAAGAAACCGGGTCAGTATGCAAGTAAAGTTTATGAGGGCGCCCTACTTGTAAAAAGAAAGAGGGGTAAATACTATCCAGGTATACCTCACCATAATGTAGATGCGTATCGAAAATCAGATTATCAAAGGGCAGTGGAGAATGTGTTTGCGGATCAAATAAAGATGTCACAATCTCATCGCATAAGAACAAGGGGGGATGTGCATCGATCTGCTTTTGATTA
>CAYZWN010000173.1:0-10048 GCA_964482185.1 uncultured Roseivirgaceae bacterium | reverse complement strand
ACCCTACCATTGAGGATAATGTTGTAATTTATGCCGGGGCTACCATTCTGGGCGGAAATACCATTATTGGCCGCAACTCCATAGTCGGTGGAAATGTCTGGCTCACCAGAAGTATCCCGCCTGAATCAAAAGTCTATTACCAGGCGCACATGAGCCACAGTGAAGGAACTGAACAATCTGATATAATTGTATTCAAATAAACCATGACCCTTTTTGAACTAATCGGAAATACTCCCCTGGTGGAACTGGCAAAAAATCCGGAAAACAGAAATGTTAAAATATACGGTAAGCTGGAAGGCATGAATCCGGGAGGCAGCGTCAAAGACCGCGCGGCTTACGGCATGATAAAAGGTGCACTGGAACGGGGTGAAATAAAGAGGGGCGACCGGCTTATTGAGGCAACCAGCGGCAATACCGGCATTGCCCTCGCCATGATTGCACAATCAATGGGTGTCCACATGACCCTCACTATGCCCGATAACTCAACAAAAGAGCGCATTCTATCCATGAAGGCATATGGCGCAGAAGTGATCCTGACCCCTTCGGAAAGAACCATCGAGTACTCACGGGAATTGGCTGAAGAAATGGCTGCCACCCAGGGCTACCATATGCTCAATCAATTCGCCAACCCCGACAACTACCTGATGCATTACCGCACTACCGGGCCGGAGATTTGGCGTGATACCAATGGGAAAATCACACATTTTGTATCGGCTATGGGTACCACAGGTACCATCATGGGCGTATCAAGATATTTGAAAGAACAAAATCCCGATGTTCAGATTGTTGGTTGTCAGCCGACTGAAGGCAGCAGTATTCCGGGTATCAGGCGGTGGTCACCTGAGTTTTTACCAAAAATATTCGAGCCCGAACGGGTTGATCGCATCGTGGATATAAGTTCGGATGATGCTACACGTATGGCCAGAAGGCTTGCAAAAGAAGAGAGTATTCTTTCGGGAATGAGCAGCGGTGGCGCATTTTATGCAGCGATGAAAATAGCTGATGAACTGGAATCAGGCGTGATCGTTTTTATTGTTTGCGATATCGGCGATCGCTACCTCAGCTCAGATTTATTCGGATAAACTCAGCATTCCGCCTCACTTAATAAATCAGCAAGATCCAGTGGCCTGGTGTACATCTAAAGCGAGCCTTCACGCTGTCGCGTAAGGTTTCAGGTCGATGCTTGCTGCATCTTTGGATGGGTGGATAATCAGATTTCCAATTTTATTATACTGGCGGCCTGCCCCAACATTGAGATGATGCAGACTGGTTGTTTCAGAATAATAGCTGTATGAAAAATATGATGAGATTGTTTATCTTTCTCCAAATTTTGTGCGCCATATGGTGACTTTGTACTTTAATGTTCAGGGGCAACTTTTCTTACTCACCCAGGGTTCTTATATTCGTATATTATTATTGAAAAACGGCTTTTGTGGCTCTTTAAGGCTGAATGCATGAATAAGTTCGTTAAAAAAATATCTGCTTTAAGGAAGGATAAAGGGTCTCATCTGCTTCCGGAAAAAGACAAGGATTATAATCTTTATGCTTTGGACGGTCTTTTGCAAAATGTTACAATAATAAAAGTGTTGGTATAAGCCATGAAACAAATAACCATACATATCCCCGATAACAAATTCCCGTTTTTTTTTGGAGCTTATCAAAACCCTGAAGTTCATCAAAATGGTTGAGACCGAAGAAGGGACTTCCAAATAACAGATATTACAGGATTTGCAGGATGCCGTGGAGGAAGTGAACCAGATCAAGGCCGGAAAGAAAAAGGCACAACCGTTAAGCGAGTTTCTAAATGAGTTATAAAATTGACTCCATTGCCCCTTTTCGTAAAGAGGCCAAAAAGCTCACTAAAAAATACCCCACTCTTAAAAATGACCTGGCTGAACTCGGCAACCAGCTTTCCCACAATCCAACTATTGGTACTGCTCTCGGCAATAACTGTTAGAAGATCCGGCTTGCCATTGCTTCAAAAGGGAAAGGAAAATCTGGCGGCGCAAGGGTCATTACACATTTCTCTACGTAGCTCATGATACAGTTTTCCTGCTCTCCATCTACGATAAGTCCGATAAGGAGCATATCTCCGATAAGGAAATTGAAGCCCTGCTAAAGCTTATTCAATAAAAATCCAGAGATTTCCGGATGTCGGATTCTTTCAAATGTATGTGCCCAATCCGGGTTGCATCAGGAATTCGATAAATATCCTTTGATGCGTTCATTTTGCTGATTAAAAAAACCTGTGAATCACACCATCGCTCATACTATTTGATGTATTTCAATTCTCTTAAAAATGCTTCCATTTTCTCAAGGGTTACTTCATAGCACCTGTTCTCATTTCGCCCGTAGTTGAAAAAGCCATGCCCTTCACCGGTAAAGGGCACCACATAGATGGTATTGCCTGAGGCAGTCATACTGGCCTCGAAATCAGTGATATTTGCGAACGGAACCGTGGTGTCGGCCGTTCCGTGAAATATAAGGGTTGGCGGAAGCTTTCGTCTTACATGCTGTGCCGGTGATATGGATTCGGCATTTTCGCCAAGCCGGTCGTAGCCATATCCATCAGGCATCGTGTTGATGACCGGATTGAATAATACAAGGGCATTGGGATTTGCACTGATTTTCAGGTTGTCATCCGGTGCATTGTAAGCATCAATCAATGCGGTGCATGCGGCAAGGTGTCCGCCGGCTGATCCGCCGGCTGCCACAATTTTATTTTTCCTTATGCCAAGTTCCTTTGCGTTGGCGCGAATCCAACGCATAGCCGAACGCGCATCTTCAACAGCATCATAGGGCGAGGAATTATTCCTTGACTCAACGCGATAATTGGCCGTCATGGCGACCATACCCCTGTCGGCCAGAAAACGGCATTGCTGCTCAAACTGATGGACATTCCCATTTCTCCACCCTCCGCCAAAGAAGAAAATGATGGCTGGATGTTTCTTTCTTTTTCCCTTATTTTCCGGCTGAATAATGCTCATTTTCAGATCAAAACCATTTGCAGATTTATAAATCCGGACATCGGCATTTTCCAGTTCGTCAAACGGTTTATCCTGGGCTTTGGCAAAAAAGCATGCAAAGATCAATATAATGATCAGTTGTGGTTTGTGCGGTGGTCTCATTTTTACTTATTCTACTTTTATTGGTTGTGCAAAATCTACCTCCATGTCATAGGGCAATCTGTACACCTTCCTGCCCTTTGAGTTCGAGAAATACAAAAAGGATTTGGAAAAGCCAGTCGGATCGCCGTCCGCCCAGAATGCAAAAAATGGATTGCGGGCGCCTGACGGTTTGCGTACATAGGAGTTATTGGTTTCACTATTCTTTGTTACCTCCCTTTTCATTTTCCAGGACGCACCTTTTTTGCTTCTTTCCCAGATCATTACTTCTCCACCGGTCTGATATTTTTGAGGCCCAGTACCGATTGGAGCAATGACAAACCATTTATTACCAGAAATATGTAAACTGCCCATGTCATAATTGTGGTCTGACTGACAAATAATTTCTGTTTTCCAGTCGCTCCCATCAAAGAAGGTTACACGCCATTCGCGTGGATCATTTTTCGGGCCGGGCTCATGACCGCCACTGGTTACATACAGGCATATTGGATGGCCGTTTTTGTCAAAAGCAAGATCTTTCATGTACACGTTTTTGTTTTGCGAAGCATAATCAATCAACTGCGCGCCACAATCAACTGTATTCATTGGCAGATCGATCAACTTACCTTCGATCGTCGTCCATGTCTGCCCGAAATCTTTGGTTTGCACATAATACAAATCCGTGCGTTTGTCCACGTTCCCATCCGGATGGCGGTTAAAAAAGGTGCAGATCAGATTGCCCTGCTTTCCGCTAACCTGGTAATGTCCGCTTTTCGTGGCGCCTTCCTCAATGATCCCGGCGAGTTTTTTGTCCTCCGTCCAGGTTATCCCATCTTTGCTGGTTTCGAAGTACAATTCCCGCACCCCGGTGTATTTGGTGAAAAAGTGAAAAAATCCCAGCTCCTCATCCCACAAGGGCTGGGGATAGGTCATTTCCTCTTCGGTAATCTGAGAGAAGGATGTGATATCATATGGCCGGTCGCTTCTGTATTTATAACCCGGCCTTCTCTGCCCTCTCCCACTCACAAATACCCAGATATAACCTTGATTATCCATTGCAATACTCGGATCATCATGCGGATCATCTACTCCCTGTTTATCATGGACAACCGTTGGTTTTGGCACCATACCCGTCTTATGATCAAAATATGAAACCATGCAAAGCAGGTACTTTTCTTCTGCATCTCTGGTACCTCCATAAACGAAGAATGTTTTCTTAACTTCAGGGGCATAAATTGCCAACGGCCGGTGCTTGGCCGTATAGGTACCCAGGCCGCCGGAATACTTATCGCCATACTCTGAGAATTGTCCGAGCGTAAACCAAATTCCCTTATAACCATTGATCTTTCGGTTATTCAGACTTTCCTGCGCGATGAGACCATTGGCAATAATGAAAAAAGTAAGTAAAGCAACGGTTGTTTTCATACCTTAATGTAAATGATGAACAATAGGAAACAGAACCCGGCACCCGAAACTACCTCCCTCTGATCTCCTTCAGTAATTCCATTAATTCCCCGGCTTTCTCCGGGTATTCTTCAATAAGATTGTTTTGTTCCCCTGCATCGGTTTTCATATTATACAACTGACCATCAGGCTTACCAGCTTCCGGTTCAATCATCGCCGGTTGACTAAATCCACCGGAACCCAGGCCTTCAATATATTTCCAGTCACCCTGACGAATGGCAAAAAAGCCCCTGGACGAATGATGAATTACCGGTATAGTTTGATCCGGTTCCTGATCACTCAACGCCTTGAGTATGCTATAGCTATCCACGGCATCATCCGGGCCGGTTTTGGTTCCGGTGATTTCTGCAAGCGTAGCCATCAGGTTTGTCAAAGAAGTGAGTTGCCAGGTCTGCGAGCCCGGCGCAACCTGACCCGGCCATTTCACGATGAAGGGTATCCGATGGCCTCCATCCCAGATGTCGGCCTTCATCCCCCTGTAAATGTAAGCTGCCCTGTGATCGAATCGTTCTATAAATTCGGGCCTCCAATATGGGCCATTATCACTGGCAAAAATAATAATGGAATTGCCAGCCAGATTGTTTTCTTCAAGATGGCCAAGCAACCTCCCCACTTCGGCATCCACCATTTCTACGAAATCTCCGTATTGGCCGGCACCGGATTGGCCATCAAATTCATCTTTTGGAACCCAGGGAGTATGTGGCGCCGCCAATGGCAAATAAAGAAAAAATGGGCTTTCGCTATCCTTTTGGCCATCTACAAACGCAATGGCTTTGCTCACAAATGTTGGCAACACTTCATAAAAATCGAAACTTTCCGCCATGCGTCCGGCACGCCAGAAAGCGCCTGTTGCCCAGGAAGATGCATCCAGGTCATTGCCAGGGGTATGGGCATCGGGCAACTCTGTAAGCACATCATTTTCAAGATAGCAATAGGGATCCATATCCAGTGAAGCGGGGAGAATGTACGAATAATCGAAGCCATGGGTCAAAGGGCCATTTTTGGGAGGAGTATTAAAATCTATCCATTCTGAATTGATTTCAGTAATAATGGGCACATTTCCCAGCATGTTCAAAGAATCGACATAATTATTTTTGATTGCCCAATCAAGACCAAGATGCCATTTGCCCACAACACCAGTAGCGTATCCTTTTTGTTTCAACAATTCAGCGACAGTCATTTCGTTGGATTCGATCAAAGCCTGGCCGTATCCGCGCAACACGCCTTTTGGCAATCTTGAGCGCCAGGGATATCTGCCTGTGAGAATACCGTATCGCGTTGGCGTGCAGACGGATGATGGCGAGTGTGCATCCATAAACATCATGCCCTCAGCGGCAAGCCGGTCGATGGCGGGGGTTTTGATTTTTGAGTCAGGATTGTACGCTGAAACATCTCCATAGCCCAGATCATCGGCGAGGATATAAATGATGTTTGGCAGTTGTACCGACTGCTTTCGGGTCTCCAAAGAGCATGCGCTAAAAAAAATGGCTATCGGTAAAAAAAACTTCGTTATACGGATTGATGAATGTCCCATTTTTAAGGAATTTTAATGAAACCATGAATCTAACTGATTCTGACCGATTTGAAAACATAGGTAAAAAAAAGTCTGCTGGCAATGTTACCTATTCAGCAATTAAACACTGTGGGAGCCGGCTTCAGGCGAAAAAATGATATAAACTGACTGCAATTATAGCGTTAGCTTTTGCCTCAATGAAAATCCATTTTCTTCAAATCCGGTTGAAAAGTTTATTTTATCAATGAAATAGACTAATTTATTTCAGAATTTGATTTACTCACAAAATGGGACAGCGCACCGTTTCGATCATTTCAAACAGCAAGGACAAGGATAGCTTTGTTCGCTACTTGCTTACTGATATCAAGGCCATGGAATTGATGATTGATCATGATATGATCGAAAAGGATAAAAACAGGATTGGCGTGGAACAGGAGCTTTGCCTTGTTGACAGCACATGGAGACCGGCCCCAATCATTCTGGAAACTTTACAGCAAATCGATGATAAGGCATTTACAACTGAATTAGCAAAGTTTAACCTGGAAATCAATCTCAGTCCCATTGAATTTACCCATGATTGTTTGAGTTTGCTGAAGGCTGATCTTATCAGTAAAATTCAAAAAGCTGAGGAGGTTGTGAAAAAACAAAATTGCAAGGTGATCCTGACGGGTATTTTACCTACCATCCGGCACAAGGATCTCAGTCTTTCCAACATGACCCCGCTCGACAGGTATTTTGCCCTGGCAAAAAGTCTCAGTCAGCGCCGTGGTGGTATGTTTGAGTTTCACATCAACGGCACAGACGAACTCATCACGGCACATGATTCCGTGATGTTTGAAAGTTGCAATACTTCATTTCAGATGCATTACCAGGTAAGTCCGGACGATTTTGTGGATCACTACAACTGGGCTCAACTCATTTCCGGTCCGGTGCTGGCCTCATCGACAAACTCGCCGCTTTTACTGGGTAAAAGGCTATGGAAGGAAACGCGCATCGCGCTTTTTCAGCAGTCCATCGATATTCGTCAGCGGAATGATCATTTACGAGATAGAAGTCCGCGTGTTTTCTTTGGCAATCGCTGGATTTTTGACTCTATTGTTGAGGCCTTTAAGGAGGACATTGTCCGCTTTGAAACGCTGCTGAGTAATGATCACAAATCCAATTCGCTTAAGCAACTTGAGGAAGGCATAATACCAACCCTGGATGCGTTGACTGTACACAACAGCACAATTTATAAATGGAATCGCCCCTGTTATGGCATTTATGAAGGGCGGCCACATTTCAGAATTGAAAACAGGTACCTCGCTGCCGGTCCAACCATTCCGGATCAGGTTGCAAATGCCTCGTTTTGGTTTGGACTGATGGCCGGCATGCCCGATGAATACAAGAATATTCAGAAAAAATTTGAGTTTGATGACGCAAAAACAAACTTTCTCCGCGCTGCCCGCGACGGTTTAGACAACAAATTTTTGTGGCTAAATGAAACAAAACTCAGCGCACAGGATCTTATCCTGAAAGAGTTGCTGCCACTTGCCAGAGAAGGCTTGACAAAACACAAGGTGAACAAACCGGACATCGAGAACAACCTTGGAATGATCGAAGAACGTGTGCTCTCAGGCAAAACAGGGTCGCAATGGATGATCGAATCATATAACAATATCAGAAAAACCGGCACGCGTGACCAGGCATTGGTAGCAACGACTGCCGCAATCTATAACCGCCAGCAAGAAATGAAACCAATACACCAATGGAGTCTCGCCAATATCAATGAAGCAGGTAACTTTCTGAATTATTACCTGCACATCGACCAGATTATGACCACTGATATCGCCACGGTTCTGGAAAGCGATTTGATTGATCTGGTCGCCAATATTATGGATTGGAAACAGGTGAAAGATGTACCGGTTGAAAATGAGGGAGGCGAACTTGTGGGACTGATGACTGCCGGGTTGCTGGTTAATTATCTTTGCAGAAGCACCAAAGAAAGAAAAATGAATTCCAGAATACGAGACCTGATGATCAAAAATCCTGTCACCGTTTCGCCTGAAACAAGTATAGCCGATGCCTTGAGAATTATGATCGAGGAAAAAACGAGTTGTCTCATAGTGACACAGGAACAGAAATTAGTAGGGATGGTAACAGACCGTCATTTTGTGAAAGTTTCAGCAAAACTGATTCGGGAACTTAAATAATGCATAAAAACAATTATGAATATGCCGGAAAACTTCCGGAGATAAAGATCAATCAAAGGGTTTTTGGCCGTTATTATGGCAATAAACCCGGCCCAAATGTTATTTTTTTTGCCGGTATTCACGGTAATGAGCCCGCCGGCATCCTGGCGTTGATTGAAGTGGAAAAAAAGCTGAAAGACTCAAAGCTCGATTTCAAGGGTAATTTCTTTGCCATCGCAGGTAATATGAGTGCAATGGCTCACGGTAAAAGATTCCTTGGCAAGGATCTGAATCGTATCTGGTTTCCGAATTCGTTGATTCCCAAAAAAGACAGGGCTATTGTGCCGGAGTATAAGGAAAAGATCGAGATCCTCAACGAACTCATTGAAATCGTTGATAATGGCCAGCCTACCTACATTATTGATCTTCATACCACATCTTCGCACAGCGTGCCGTTTATTTCGATCAGCGATACACTTAAAAACCGGAAAATCATCAGCAGCATTCCGGCAAATCTCATATTAGGTTTGGAAGAGCTACTGGACGGGCCGATGTTCAGCTTTTTCAGTGAACTTGGCTTGCCGGCAATTTTGTTTGAGGCCGGTCACCACGAAGCCATTTCATCATTCGAAAACCATCTTGCCTTCATTTGGCTGATACTGGCTGAACTCAAATCGATCAGAAAAAACAAAGTGCCGGATTACAGAAGGCATTTGAATATCCTTAAGAAAAATACCTCCGGAATCAATAAGGCCTTCGAAATCAAATACCGGTATCCGATTCATCCGGAAGAAGGATTCAGAATGAAAGAAGGATTCGTGAATTTTCAGAAAATTCAAAAAGGCGAAACCATCGCTTTCAATAAAAGTGGCAGAATCGCCGCTAAAAGGAACGGTTACATATTTATGCCGCTCTATCAGCCTCTGGGCACAGATGGTTTTTTTATAGTCAAAGAGATCAGAAAATTTTGGTTTAGGGCATCATCCAGAACCAGAAAATGGAAACTCGATAAATTACTAGGTATACTACCCGGTGTAAAAGCAGCAAGACTGGACACTGATGGATTCATGATTGATAAAAATATGGCCCGATACAAAGTGATTTCATTGATGCACTTACTGGGCTACAGAAAAGTGATAGAGCGCGGCTCAGCGATAAAAATGAGTAGAAGGCCATTTGACAATAAATTCCCCACAAGCAAACAGGTGAAAGCCAATCTGGCGGCATATCTTAAGATATTGTCAGAATGAAACGAACCTGATAGCGGGGGCAATGACAGGTCATTGTAATTTGATTTTGAATAATTAGTTTTTCGAAGTATTATATTTTGTATTACCTCAATTCAAATCATATTTATTTTTATTTTTATACATAACAAACAATACTTTCAATAAATAAGTTTTAAGGATATATCTTTCGATAAATTAATCCATGAGCCCAACTAAACTTTAAAACTATGGAAGGAGCAATTCCAATAACACCCCAAAGCCTAAATGAATCACCTATCACTTTCATCAAAAAGGATGTATTGAACTCACCAATTGAGCAGGAAGAACGGCAACGCATGTTGCAAACTGCATTGAAACTTGGAAATAACCATAAACACAAGGTGAGGATCTACTTTATGGATATAAATGAGAATACACACCAAGTTGTCGCCAGTGTATGGGCCGTGACGGAAAAGTACGTTGTTTTATCGGGAGAAGCGATGATCCCCATCAACAGTATCGTGACAATAGAAAGGATTTAACTCACAAAATTCATCTCAATTTCGCATCCTGCCTCGTCTCCGTGTA
>CAYZWN010000172.1:0-10071 GCA_964482185.1 uncultured Roseivirgaceae bacterium | reverse complement strand
ATGGAAACACACTGGATGGCGGCACCCGTGAAAATAATATTGGCTACAATGGTGTGAATATTTATGGTGATGAAACAAATGTTAATATGTATAATAGTTTGTATGCCAACGGGCAGCCGGGCGACGGAACCGGAGGAACATCACCATTCCTTGGATTCATTGCCACCAACCCGATTCCTCCGGCCGGAAATCAGACATTGCCTCAACTTACAGGCCTCACACCCCAGCAATTATTTAACATCATGATTCCTTCGGCTAATGTTACCAATATTTCACGGATCGGTTATGCAGAGCGTGACCTCGCTGATTATAACACCATGTCAATGAAGGCCAACCTGGCCTTGCATTACCGTTTTGGAGACAAGGTAGAAGGCATCCTCCAGGGAAATTATGGAGCAGGCACCTCCGTTTATACAGGTGCGGACCGCTACTCATTAAAAGATTTTTTCCTTTACCAGGTCAAGGCCGAATTGCGAGGCGATAACTTCTTTCTTCGGGCCTACACCACGCAGGAACGTTCAGGCGATGCTTATGCAGCGGGTACCTTGGGAGCATTGGTCAATGAAACCTGGAAGCGCTCCACGACCTGGTACCCCCAATATTTCCAAACTTTTGGAGGTGCTTCCTATCAAACCTACGCCACCACTTACCTGACTGCCCTTTCACAAGGCGCCAATCAACAAGAGGCACTGGCTGCAGCACAGGGTACAGTTTCCGGCAATTATGGTAATTTTCATAATGCAGCACGTGGCATTGCCGACTCACCAACAGGAAGCCCGATCAATCTTGGCAGGGAAGATGTGCAACCCGGAAGCGACAATTTCAATAATATAGTTGAACAGGTGAAGCAAAATCCCATTCCACAAGGAGCTAAATTTGTTGATAAAACCAACCTATACCACTTTGAAGGCATGTATAACTTCAAAAATGAAATTAATTTCATGGAGGTTATGGTTGGTGGAAACTACCGGATCTACGATCTGAATTCAGAGGGAACACTCTTTGCCCTGGATGAAGGTGGTGAAGAATTTAACATTAACGAATATGGTGGTTATCTGCAATTGGGCAAGAAGCTTTTGAATGACAATCTGAAACTGGCCGGTTCGGTGCGCTATGATAAAAATATGAACTTTGCCGGACAGTTCAGCCCCCGCGTATCCGGTGTTTACACTTTTGCAAATACCCAAAACATCCGGGCCTCCTATCAAACCGGCTTCCGCATTCCTACAACACAAGATCAGTATATCGATCTGCTGACGCCCCAGGCGCGGTTAATTGGCGGGCTACCGTTTTTACGTGATAAATATAGCCTCGTCGGAACAACCTATACCCTTGAATCCGTCCTTGCCGGCAGTCCTGAACTCTATACCTTTTCAGAATTCAAACCTGAACGGGCAATCGTATATGAAATCGGTTACAAGGGTTTGATCGCCAGCAAGCTGATGGTAGATGCCTATTACTACACCACGACCTACAAGGATTTTATCGCAGCACAGGTGTTGGTTAAACCTACAGGACCAGGAACACAGGAAGTCTATTCTCTGCCGGTTAATATCAATGATGATCTCAATGCGAAGGGTTGGGCCTTAGGTTTAGACTATAATTTCACCAAAGGATTTACCCTGGGCGGAAATATCGCTTACAATAAGCTGACAAACGAAGATGATTTCCCGAATGAGCAGCTTCAATTCAATACTCCTGAATATCGGTATAACCTCTCGTTCGGTTATCGAGAGGCAAACAAGAATATCGGTTTTAACATTGTCTGGCGTTATCAGGATGCCTATCTGTGGCAATCATCTTTTGTGGGACCGGCAGTGCGTGTGACAGACCAAAGTATGATGCCATCGTTCAGCACACTGGATGCACAAGTCAGCTATAAGGTGTCAAGTCTTAAATCCATCTTCAAGCTGGGGGCAAACAACTTATTGAATCAGGCATACCAATCCAACTGGGGCAATCCTACTGTGGGAGCATTGTATTACCTGTCCATCACTTTTGATGAGTTTCTGAACTAATTGAATATGTATTTCTGGAAAAGGCTGCCATTGTGCAGCCTCTTTCTTTTCAACCTGATAAAACAAAAAAATATTTTTCACTTTACCGGGTTACATTTCCACGATTTATTCATTAAGATAGGCAGGTAATTCCAGTCCTTGAATGGACAGAACATTTCCTGAATTTTTTAAATAAACCTTCATGTATGAACAGCCAACTTACAGATCTACACCAGGAAAATATCTACTTCACAACGCTCGCGCTATCCAGGGAGGTAGCCACAATTACAAGGCAGCACGAATTTCTCACTCAAAGACCGATAGCTGACCTGATTATCAAATGTCTGATTTTCATGATCGAAAAATACGGTCTTAAACTTTATGGGTTTGTCATGCTCTCAGACCAGATGCATCTGGTGTTGGGCCTCCCCGAAGAACGAGAGAAGGAAATGATGGTTCAACTCAAATCTGTGAGCGCAGAGCAGATCCTGTATAACATTGTCCGTCTGAGAAAAAATGCCGCTACGCGCGACATCGAAACATCAGTTAGATTTCCCGAACAATTACTCAGTATGAGTCCGGACACATTCTGGGCGGGTACTGATGAGCTTTTGCCTCTGCAATTATTGGGAAAACCGCTTAAAATAGAGGAAATAACTGCAGGACTGTTGCTGGAGTATCTTGCAGATGGTGAACGAAATTATATGCATCTCGGTGTTAGCGCATTTACCACCCTAATGCTTGAGGCGCTATAGCATCTTTTTTCTGTTCACAGTTCCGGCATTTCTCCTGCTATTGCTTAATTTTACCACGATCAATTTATTACAAGCAATGAATAAACCCGAATGGAAAACCGTTAAAGCGTATCAGGACATCACCTATCGCAAATGTGGCGCAGTGGCGCGCATCGCTTTCAACCGGCCGGAAGTACGCAATGCATTCCGGCCCAAAACTGTCGCCGAATTGTTTGAAGCATTTCTCGATGCCCGCGAAGATACGTCTATCGGTGTTGTGCTGCTTTCCGGCGAAGGTCCATCGCCAAAAGACGGCGTTTACTCATTCTGTAGCGGCGGCGACCAGCGCTCACGTGGCCACCAGGGCTATGTGGATGATGAAGGCATGCCCAGGCTGAATATCCTGGAAGTTCAGCGACTTATCCGCTTCATGCCTAAAGTGGTGATTGCCGTGGTGCCGGGCTGGGCAGTTGGTGGTGGGCATAGCTTGCACGTGGTTTGCGACCTGACACTGGCCAGTGAGGAGCACGCGATCTTTAAACAAACCGATGCCGATGTCACCAGCTTTGATGGTGGTTATGGCTCGGCCTACCTGGCAAAAATGGTCGGGCAAAAACGTGCCCGGGAAATTTTCTTTTTAGGAAGAAACTACTCTGCGAAAGAGGCTTATGAAATGGGTATGATAAATGCCGTGATTCCCCATGAAAAACTTGAGGCCACTGCCTACGAATGGGCGCAGGAAATCCTGGAAAAATCACCTACTTCCATTAAGATGCTGAAGTTTGCATTCAACCTGACAGACGATGGCATGGTCGGTCAGCAGGTTTTTGCAGGTGAGGCAACCAGGCTGGCATATATGACAGAAGAGGCAAAGGAAGGCCGAAACGCATTTCTTGAAAAAAGGAAACCGGATTTCAGCAATATCAGGTGGATACCTTAATGATTTGATTCTACAACAATTAGTACTTAAATTTTACCCAAAAGACAAAAGATTCAACCGGATTTTAGCGGTTAATCTAATCGTTAAACAATTTTTTAAACGCCTTATAAATAATTCAAAACTATTTCAATTGCGGCGTTAGGTTTAAAAACACTACAATGGCCACTGATCTGTAAATGTGCCCGCCTTGATTTCCTGCTCCTCATGCTCTTCCACAAGGCATGCATTCAATTGCCGGGTTATTGCATCCTGGTCGAGATCCTGCCCGATTAAGACTATTTCATTGATCCTGTCGCCCCATTTCTTGTCCCAGTTCTTCATGATCTGATCCTGGTTTTCCATATACACCGGATTCATAGCGCGCTCCCTGAGAGATAGCGATGCCCACCATCTGCCATATATTTCGGCCTTGAGCGAACCACCCGCCTGGCTCCAGACCAATGCCTTGTCGGGTCTTGAGGCAAGCCAGAAAAATCCTTTACTCCTTAATACGGTTGATGGCCAGTCAAAATTGACAAAATCCCAAAAACGAGCAGGATGAAACGGTGTTCTGCTTCTGAAAACAAACGAACTGATGCCGTATTCCTCCGTTTCCGGTGTGTGTTTTGAATTCAGCTCCCTGATCCATCCGGCTGATTGCTCGGCTTTTTCAAAGTCAAACAGACGTTTGCCCAATACCTCCTTAGGATCAATCTTTCCAAAGGATGTCCGAATCAGATGAGCAGCAGGGTTAAGCTTGGAAATGACCCGCTCCAATAATTGGACATCATCGTCGCTTACAAGATCGGTTTTATTCAGAATAATGGTGCTGGCAAATTCTACCTGGTCGGTTAAAAGATTTACGATGGTTCGCTGGTCTTCCGGGTCATCATTCATATTCCTTGACAAAATGGTATCGGCACTGCCAAAGTCCCTGAAAAAATTTAGTGCATCAACCACTGTGACCATGTTATCGAGTCTCGTATACTTCGTGAGATCGAACAGCTCGTCACCTGAAGCGAATGTAAATGTCTGCGCCACAGGAACCGGCTCCGAAATACCCGTACTTTCAATCAACAGATAATCAAATCGGTTCATACTGGCGAGTTTCTCGACTTCTACCATCAGGTCTTCGCGCAACGTGCAACAGATACACCCATTGCTCATCTCCACGAGTTTTTCATCAGTTCTGGATAGCTTTACTTCATTACTCACCAGCTTTCCATCAATATTCACCTCACTCATATCGTTGACAATTACTGCCACCCTCATCCCCTGACGATTATTGAGTATATGATTGAGAACGGTTGTTTTGCCGGCTCCCAGAAAACCGCTGAGCACCGTTACCGGTAATTTATTTAAATGCTTCATATTGATTGTTTATCTAATTTGACAGGTGGTTGTATTTGATTTTCTGATGTAGCTCCAATTGATAAAATGAGCAATTGCGACGATTGTGGCACCAACTGGTACCAATACCATTTCTGACACTTCGTGGTGAGAAATATGACCTGCAAAAATTAACAGGAATCCAGCCAGCACAACTATGATCGGTGTGATCTTTTTGTGGTGTTTCCTGTATCCGTGAATGAGAGCCAATGAGGCAATGATTAGGCTTATAAAGATCATAAGCAGTTCAATCAACGGGTTGGCTAAAAACTGCAGGCCGATTAATGTAGAAAAGCTCAATAGAAACGGAATTGCAGCACAGTGAATAGCACAAAGCAAAGAGGCCGAAAAACCAAGAAAATCTAAATTCAGGCTAACGAACTGATATTTCATTTTAGAATATTGGTTTGATTGGAAATTTTAAATCGTATGTCATTCATTGCACTTTGGCCATCAGTGGCTTTTAATCCAAATTTTTATGGTTCTGAATAAGATGGCTAAAGCAATAATCAATGACTCATTTCTGCAAAGATATTATCAAATTCCTTATATTTGCAACTATGTTGCATTTATTAATTTGATAATTATGATCAGAAGCAAGGGGCTTCGGTTTGCTTACGATGATGAAAAAAAATTTTCTTATCCGGATATCGAACTGGATGATGGCGAAACATTGTTTGTTTTTGGCGATTCGGGAAGTGGAAAAACAACCCTGCTGTTTCTGCTGGCCGGATTGTTAAAGCCTGCAAGTGGGGAGGTGTTGGTCAATGAAACAAATATTTCTGTACTCACCACAAGGCAAACCGATCGCTTCAGAGGATGCAATATCGGATTTGTTTTCCAGAAACCGCATTTTATACGCTCCCTGAGCCTGCTCCAAAATCTGGAGCTTATCAAATACCTGGCCGGTCAGAAAATTGAGAAAAGGAAGTTGTTGGACATTCTGGACAGGCTCGGCATCAGTGAAAACGCCAATACATCACCGATGAAGTTGAGCGGGGGAGAACAACAGCGGGCAATGATTGCCATGGCCGTGTGCAATAAACCATCACTGATACTGGTTGACGAACCAACCTCGAACCTGGATGACAAAAACTGCGATATCGTCATATCCTTGCTGAAGGAGCAGGCTAATCTGAATAATTCTACCCTGGTAATAGTTTCCCACGACCACCGCCTGGCAAAAATTGCTGACAATCATTTTGAGTTATGAATATAATAAGGGTAAGTATTGCCAATCTTCTGACCAGAAAACTGAACTCCCTGCTCATCATTATTCTGGTGGCTTTGAGTACAGGTCTTATTTCGATGTTCTTTAACATAAGCAAGCAGGCAGAGCAGCAGTTTTCCAAAAATCTCGACGGCATAGACATGGTAATTGGAGCCAAAGGCAGCCCGCTCCAGTTGGTGCTGTCGGTTGTATATCATCTGGATAATCCGACCGGAAATATTTCTCTTCATGAAGCTGAGAAGGTAAGGGAAAACCCATTGATAGGAAAGGGTATTCCTGTATCATTGGGCGACAATTACCAGGGTTACCGAATAGTCGGTACAGACACCCAATATCCTGAACACTTTCAGGCCTCACTAATGGCCGGCAGATTGTGGGAAGCGCCATTTGAGGTAGCAATTGGAAGGCAAGTTGCCGATCTGACCGGTCTTAGCATCGGCGATTCGTTTGTAAGCTCACATGGCATCACCGGTGGAGGCCATACGCACGATGATAAGCCATTTGAAGTGGTCGGAATATTTGACCCGAATCATTCCGTAATGGATCAACTCATCCTGACCTCCCTTGAAAGTGTATGGAAAATCCATGAACATGTACATCACGATGATCATACTGACCATGAAGAAAATCACGACCACGATAAAAGGCAAATCACGGCGATGTTCATCCAGTTTATTAATCCCCTTGGAATCGTTCAATTACCAAGGATTGTAAATGAAACGACCCAAATGCAAGCGGCGATACCGCGGTTTGAGATTGAGAAACTTCTCGGTTTTTTTGGATTTGGTGCGAACTTATTCATCATTCTTGGCTTTATCATTTTGTTCGTTGCCGGATTAAGCCTTTTTACAGGCCTGTTTGGATCATTGCTCAACCGAAAACCGGAGTTGGCGTTTATGCGCTTGTACGGCGCCTCGCGTGGTAGTTTGGTAGCCATGGTATTTTTTGAAGGGTTGACTTTGGCCTTACTTGGCTATTTGTCAGGATTACTTGTTAGCAGGCTGGGACTGGTGCTGGTTGCCAATGCAATGAGTCAGTCTCTGAGTTTTGAGTTCATCCCACAAAAAATAGTTACTCAGGACTTGCTTATGCTGCCTTTGACCATTGCCATAGCCCTGATAGCCTCCTTGATTCCGGCAGTAATCGCCTTCAGAATCAACATACCAAACAGCTTATCAGATGGGTAGAAAGACATTAATGATTCTGCTTTTTTCGTTGAGCCATCAATTATTGGCTCAAACCAGTATTACATGGGAGATGCTGGGAGATGTTGATTTCACGGCAAAATATGTAAAGAAATTTGAGGCAGATTTTTTGTTTCCCGTTTTTGGACAAAGTGTTAAAGCGCTTGATGGCAAGGAAGTTGAAATTGCCGGCTATGTAATCGTAATTGATCGGAAATCGGGTATTTACATACTCTCCCGCTATCCAAATGCCTCGTGCTTTTTTTGTGGCGTGGCCGGCCCGGAAACGATTATTGAGTTGAAATTGAAAACCCCCCATTCAAAATTGAAAATGGATCAAACAGGATTTTTCCGCGGCACGCTTAAACTGAACAGCGATGATATTTACCAGTGCAACTATATCCTGCTCGAAGCAGAACTTGTTGAATAAAGTTTGGGTATAAATCATCACTGTTTCCCCTTTTAGCGTTTTACTATGAGAAAACGCACTTTTTCCATTATTTTAAAAATTTCAACTTTCTATTAAGACTGATACTTAAATCCATTATTTTTGAAATAATGAAACGCTGCCTTACTGCAACCTGTATTTTTTTTGGCTTCATCTTTCCGGCATTTTCCGTTGACATATCGGAGGGTGAGTTTGCCGGAGCTGCGCATTTTATCATCAAAACGAAAACCGCGACCTATTACCTCGATAAGGAGGGCGGAGGGCTTTCCCGCATGATCGACCAATTCGGCAACGACTGGATAAAATACAAAAATGAACCATGGAATCAGTATCCCGAATCCGCCGCATCATCCTTCCGGGGTTTGCCAAATATGGTATTTCGCTCTGATGATGATGGTGTCGGGCATCCCGGACACAAAAAGTGCTACAGTTTCCTGGTAGATGGTCGGACAATCCTGACAATCAGTAAAAGTGGTAAATGGCAATGGCGCTGGGTTTTTTATGACCGCTACGCCACGATTACTTTGGAAAAAGTGGATGAAGAACATAAATACTGGTTTATGTATGAGGGTCCAATCGCCGGGGAATTTAAACCTGACAGCCAGTATTGGGGCACCAATCTCGGCGGGCCGCGAAAAGAAATGAACGACTACTACAATGGCAAAATGATCTTTGCCAACTGGCATTGGATATATTTTGGTGATAGTCGTGTAAAGCAGGTTTTGTTTGTGGCTATGGAGCAGCCCGATAGACAAATTGATGCATTGGCTTTTTTGGGAAATTCTTCAAAAGGGATTGCATCAGAGGACGGGATGACTGTTTTCGGTTTTGGTCGTCAGAATGACGCCCAGCCACTTATGACTGACCCGCATAATACCTTTTATTTTGGATTTATAAAGAAAAAAGTAAAATCACAGGCCAGCCATGAGGCCGTGGCGAAAAGCATTGCGGGATTTTTGAAATAAATCACGCCGGAACGAGCCGGTCGCCTTTTAGTACGGGAACCACCATTGTAGTGTCCGGCTTCACTGTATAATCGAAATCCTCATCCGTAACCAAGTGCCTGAGCCTGTTCCGATGTGAGCTTTTTTCCAGATATTCTTTTAGGTTTAATCTGGCTTTTTCCCATAAATCAATAGCGGCAAGGGCTGCATCGCAATTGGTTTGGTAACCGGCTGAAATGAGCTTTTCCGCCAGGGCGCCGGCAAAAACTGTATCCTCAAGGTTAAAAAGATTTTTCCATGCAGCGCAAAACAGAACGGCATTTTCTCCCCGTCCGATGATGTACTCAGCCAATGCCGATAAATTGACAAATGATCCAATGAGCACCTCGTGCGCATCTCTGGCCATATTAATGGTTTTTGTGCCATTGGTTGTGGAGAATGCAATCGAACTTCCTTTGAGATCATCGCGCAGAAAATCAGAAGCCGAATTGCCCAAATCGGCGAAATCGAGCACAGTACCATCTCTTTCACAGGCTACTATAAATCCTTTGCCCTTCATTTGCCTTGCGTCTTCCAATCCCGAAACCGGTATGATTTCCTTCACGCCATGATCAAACGCCGCACAGATGGATGTTGTAGCCCTGAGTATATCGATCACAACGGTCACAAATTTGCCCTTGGTAAGCTTATATTCATAGAGCTTTGGCGAAAAGCACACTTCTATTGCAGGTGATCCCATGTTGTCAATTTTTAATCCAAATATAGATATGTTTGCAAACAAGTTTGAGGCTCAATGCTTGTTTAATTGCAATTTTTTCTTGGAACATTCATTGAAAAATGCCCTCAAAATACATTTGGAAAGGATTATTTGACATAATCCAATTATTGACACTAATTTAGATTTAGAAACGACAAACATCTTTCATTTTTAAATAGACACACATGGAAAAAAGAAGAACATTTTTAAAGACAGCCGGCGCTTTTGCAGCAGGCAGTTTGATCGTGCCGTTTGGATGCGGTTCAAAGAAAACAACAGATACTGCTACCGAAACAGTAGTGGAAACCGCTAAATCCAAAGATATTGGGATTCAGATTTACACGCTCAGAAATGAGATCGAAAATGATGGTTTAGAGGCCACCATGGAAAAAGTTGCCGCAGCAGGTTATAAGTGGATCGAGCCCTTCGGATATGAGGGAAGAAAGTTTCTGGGCAAAACACCAGAAG
>CAYZWN010000171.1:0-10072 GCA_964482185.1 uncultured Roseivirgaceae bacterium | reverse complement strand
TTCGCTTACAGTTTTATTTAGCCTGGCGGGAGCGACCTTTGGGATGAGTGAAGAAGTGCTGGTTTTTATCCTCATCACCATTCCCCTGGCCAGTTCGCTGGGATATGATAATTTCGTTGGCATTTTTGTGCCTTTTATCGGGGCAGGTGTCGGATTTGCCGGGGCTTTCAGCAACCCGTTTACAATAGGTATAGCACAGGGAATCGCCGAACTTCCACCATTTAGCGGAGCCGGCTACAGGTTTCTGGTATGGATTCTTTTTACATGCGCCTCTGTTGCATTTCTCTGGAGATACCTGACAGTTTTAGAAAATCAAAAAAAGATCGGACTATTAGTAGTAGAAAAAGACAAGGATATAAAGGTTGAATCATTTAAAACAGAACCTCAGAAGTTTGATTGGCGAAGAAAACTCGTGCTCTTTGCATTTGCCACCAGCATTGTCCTGCTCATTGTTGGCGTATCTTACTGGGACTGGTACATCAACGAGATTTCCGGTTTGTTTTTTGGCCTGGCCATCGTTGCCGCCATCATTGGAAAATTATCCGGCAATGCTGCGAGCGGGGCATTCGCATCCGGAGCTAAGGATATGATGACCGCAGCACTCGTTATCGCATTTTCAAGGGGCATTCTGCTTGTGGCAGAAGATGGTAAGATCATCGATACCATATTGCTGCAGCTCAGCTCATTTGTAGAGGGATTTCACAGAATAGCTGCTGTTGAACTTATGTTTCTGGTGCAAACTGCCATTAATTTCTTCATCCCATCCGGATCGGGTCAGGCAGCGCTGACCATGCCGATCATGGCTCCGCTAAGCGACCTGCTTGGTGTGACACGCCAAACAGCTGTACTGGCTTTTCAACTTGGCGACGGGTTGTCAAACATGGTTATTCCGACAAGCGGCGTAACGATGGGTGTGCTATCGATTGCAAAAATTCCATACATGACCTGGATAAGGTGGATCTGGCCATTGATGCTCGTGTTTGTGCTGCTGGCATTTATTGTACTTATCCCACCCGTCTTATTTCATTGGGGCCCTTTTTGAACTATCATAAATATATAACTATTTTTATATATCTACTTGTAGATGTCGATCTGCAGCTCATGGTTTCTCCCGACACTGCCGCGGTACATGCCTTCTGAGTTGAAAGGCATCGACACATTTCCTTTTGCATCAATCGCGATCAATCCTCCCTCGCCGCCCAGCCCGATCATCTTCCTGTGAATAAGATGATGCGTAGCCTTTTCCAAAGTCATGCCGGCATATTCCATCAGGCATGAAACGTCGTATGCCGCAACACCTCTCAGGAAAAACTCACCGAATCCGGTACAGGAAACCGCGCAGGTGGCATTGTTTGCATAGGTACCCGCACCTATTACCGGGCTATCCCCTATCCTTCCGTACTTTTTATTTGTGAGTCCCCCGGTTGAAGTTGCAGCAGCTAAATTCCCATAATTATCCAGTGCAACCGCACCTACTGTCCCAAACTTGTGCTCCTTTTTTAAGGAATGATCCAGCTGGGCAATACCCGAATCTTTAACAGCTTGCCACTGATCGTATCTGTACTGATCAAAAAAATATTCATCATCCATCAATTTCAGGCCATTTTCGCAAGCAAACTGTAGCGCACCATTACCTGATAAAAACACAAAATCAGAATGCTCCATAATCTTTCTCGCAAGTGAAACCGGATTTTTTACACCTTTAATTCCACAAACAGCGCCAGCATCGAGCGTCTTTCCCTCCATAAAAGATGCTTCCAATTCATGCGTTCCCTCTGCGTTAAAAACGGAACCCCGACCGGCATTAAAAAGCGGACTGTCTTCGAGCGAACGCACTGAAGCCTCCACGGCATCCAATGCTGTTGCTCCGCCTTCGAGCAGCAACTGCCCCGCCTGCAAAGCCGCCTGCAAAGCCTCTTTATAAGCCAACTCCTTCTCAGCACTCATGTCAGACTTTAAAATCGTGCCTGCCCCTCCGTGAACAGCCAGAGAAAATTGCTTCATATAAATTGCATTTTTTTTATTTTGTAAATGTAAATAAAATTGCCGACTTAAAACATATAAAATTGAATTATACCAAGATATTTTTTATCTAACAGACACTGATCATGCCGCGACAAAATTGCACCGACACCTCCTGCTAAATCCAATCTAATTGACAGAATCCTGACTTTTTTCACTAAATTGATGACGGTAAATCGAATAAAAAAATGAAAACCTACACAATACTAATTTTGGCTGTATGCATTAGCCTGTCATGCGCTACCCGGGATGAAAAAGGAATCTTTGAAACATGGCAAATCGGGCCTTTCGTTAAGGCAGATTCTGCAAACCCCATTATGGGACCACAACAAACCAAATGGTTTTGTCCGATACGTCAGGACACTGTTCATTGGGAAGCAAAAGATGTCTTTAATCCATGCGCTGTTGTGCGGGACGGAAAGGTGTATATGCTCTACAGGGCGGAGGATCTGGAAGGTAAGCATAACGGCACATCGCGAATAGGCCTGGCGGTTAGTGAAGATGGTTTGTACTTCGAGCGCTATCCAATGCCGGTTTTCTATCCTGAAGAAGATGAATGGAAACATCTTGAATGGGAAGGTGGCGTGGAGGATCCCAGGATTGTAGAGGATGAAAATGGATTATATTATATGACATACACGGCGTATGACGGCGAAAAGACGCGTCTTTGCATCGCTACCTCAGAAGATCTGATTGTCTGGCGCAAGCATGGTGTCGTGTTCCCTGAGGTTGATGAGATGCTCGAGAAAACCCTGAGCTTCAAATCCGGCCTGATCGTGACAAAACTGGTGAATGATAAACTGGTCGCCACCAAAATAAATGGAAAATACTGGATGTACTGGAATGTCGGTGAATTGTACCTTGCCACCTCCGATGACCTGATTCGCTGGGAGCCGGTAATGAAAGACGATGGCAGCTATTATGCCCCGGCATTGCAGGCGAGACCGGACAAACTTTATGTTGATAACATCATGTGTGAACCCGGTCCGGCAGCGATGATCACAGAATCCGGCATAGTTGTGCTCTACAATGGCATTTATAATGGTGTGCCATCCGAAGGCGGGCGCCCTGACGGAGATGTCCTGACATGGGCCGGCGTTCAGGCGCTGTTCGATGCAAACAACCCAATAAAGTGCATAGCCAGGGCAGAAGATGCATTTATCAGGCCTGAAAAAGACTATGAAATAACCGGCCAGGTGAATAATGTAACCTTCATTGAGGGATTGGTCTATTTTAAAAATAAATGGTTCCTGTACTACGGAACCGCAGACTCATACATTGCTGTGGCCGTGGCTGATTAGTGTCTTTTCAACAGTAATTTGTCCCTAGCCCTCCGGTAATACAGACAATTTATGGCTGACATAACATCAGGGAGAAATTGCTTACTCCCAATCTTTCTGAAACATTCTTAGTATTTTTGGATTACAGAAAATAGCTTTGCTGCGCGTCATATTCCTGTGAAACAAAAATTTATATGGTCATTCAGCCTATTGTTGATATCCCTGAGATTTGCCATGCACACGGTGTAAAACAGGCAGTCATTTCGCCGGGATCGAGGAGCGCTGCGATTACACTTGCCTTTGCCCGCCACCCGGGAATCACAACATTTGTTGTGCCGGATGAGCGATCTGCGGGGTTTATTGCACTGGGTTTGGCACAATCATCCCGAAAGCCGGTTGCATTGATTTGCACTTCGGGCACAGCTACTGCCAATTTATACCCGGCAATCATCGAAGCGTATTATCAACAGGTGCCGCTGCTCGTGCTTACGGCCGATCGCCCGCCCGAATGGACCGATCAGGAGGATGGCCAGACCATCAGGCAGCAAAATCTGTATCAAAACCATATCCTGGGATTTTTTCAGTTTCCCGTTGCATTTGATCATCCGGATGCGAAATGGCATGCAAACCGCCTGGTGAACGAAGCGTTATTAAAGGCCACCGGTGACGTAAAGGGACCGGTCCACCTGAATATTCCCGTCAGGGAGCCTTTTTATCCACTGGAAAACGAACAATACCGGTTTTCAAAAAATGTCAGGATTATCAGCCGGACACACCCACCCAAAGCAAGTAATCAGCAACTGCCTGAAGATTTGATCCGGCGAATTGGGAAATACCGGAAAATCATGATCATTGCCGGTCAGGGGCAGTGGGGTCATGATCTGATGGATGCGCTGGACAAATTGCAAGAAAAATTCCATTGGGTGGTCGTTGGAGATGCGATCGGCAATATCCATCAGATTCCCAATGTGATCACGAAGCATGATGTGATCCTCATGAAAAAGGCCTCTGATGAAGGGCTGGCGCCTGACCTGTTGATTACTTTTGGGATGAGCGTGATTTCAAAAGCGCTCAAAGGATTTTTAAGATCAGCAAAGCCCGCAGAACATTGGCATGTCGGAACTTCATCAGTAGTTGTGGATACCTTTAAAGCTCTGACCTTGAAAATTCAAATTGAACCGGAACAATTTTTTAAAGGACTTCAAAAATGGGTTTTATTATCTGCAAAAGAACAACAAGCGTTTTGGACGCGATGGCAAGCTGAAGAAAAGCAGGCCGGCGAGAGGATGATACAATTTTTCCGGGAAACAAACGAAGGGGAATTTTTTGCTGTAAAGAAATTGCTGGATGTCATGCCGGCGGATTGCGACCTGCATCTGGCCAACAGCATGCCGGTGCGGTATGTGAATTATATTGGTTTGAAGCAGGATTATGCCGCTATGGTGTGGGCAAACAGAGGCACAAGCGGCATTGACGGCTGCACGGGCACTGCTGTGGGTCATGCCTTGAACAGCGCAAAAATCCAGGTGCTTATCACCGGTGATGTGGCTTTTTTCTACGACCGGAATGCGCTTTGGCATCAGCATATACCTGCCAATTTGCGCATTGTATTGCTCAATAATCAGGGTGGCGGCATTTTCCGTCTCATTGACGGCCCGGCTATGCAGCCGGAACTCGAAACCTTTTTCGAGGCCAGGCATCATCTCACCGCAAAAAATACAGCGGCAGACTTCAATCTCCGGTATTTTTCAAGCAATGGCTCTGAAAATACTGATGGCGTTTTGAAGGATTTTTTTAATCCGAAGGCCGGTGCTTCTATTCTTGAAATCATAACTGAGCCGGAAATCAATTCGGGTGTATTTGCCAGGTTCAGGGACTTCTTCAAAATTTAATCGCGGATTTGAAACATTTCATACTCAACGGCAGGCAGGTAAATCTTGAGGAAATAATAAAAGATTTCCCGGAAACGGTTAACCTCACTGATTTTGAGTATCGCGTTTTGAGTGTCTTGCGGGATTGGATGACCGGGAAAAGCATATTTACTTTCAAAACATCCGGATCGACCGGCCCGCCAAAAGAAATAACTTTTACCAGCGAGCAAATCAAAGCGAGTGCCATGAGAACGATACGTGCTCTTGGGCTCAAGCCAAAAATGACTGCCCTCGCGTGCCTAAATCCGGAATTCATTGCCGGTTATATGATGCTTGTCAGGGCGATGGAAGGCGAACTGGAACTGATCGCCACAGAACCGAAGTCAAATCCTTTAATCTTACTGGCGCAAAATCACCTGCCAATCGACTTTGCTGCCATGACACCCGGCCAGGTAATGAGGTGTGCTGATGAAACGCCGGAAAAGCTCAATGAGATTAAAGTGCTTCTGATCGGTGGCGCCGGATTACACCTGGATTTGGAAAATAAATTGGAGAAATTCCAGGGCAAAATATTCCACAGCTATGCCATGACCGAAACCATCACCCATGTTGCGCTCAGGGAAATCAACCAAATAGAAAAACCAAATCATTATGAGGCGATGGAGGGAGTTAGCTTTGAACAGGCAGAGGATGATTGTCTGATTGTTCATGACAAATTGCTGGACATCAGCGTGAAGACCAATGATTTGGTAGAACTATTCGATGACCGGCGTTTTTGTTTAATAGGCCGGGTTGACCATGTGGTGAATTCAGGCGGGATAAAAATCCAATTGGAAACGCTGGAGAAAATGATATCTGCCAGGCTTTCTGAACTTGGAAGTCAGGCAAATATCTGCCTTATCGGAATGCCTGATAAAGTGCTTACAAATAAGCTTGTTCTGCTCATTGAGTCGAACGCATCATCGTTGGATATACCCGGCATGGCAGATGACCTTAAGTCATCATTACCAAAATACCACGACCCAAAACATATTATTTTAGTTCCCAAACTTTTTCAGACGAGCAGTGGCAAGATCGACCGCCTGAAAAATTATGATATGTATATCCATCCGGGCAATAACCACTGGAGCTTGTAATTTCTAAAATACCCGTGGTCTTCGGATTATTCGATTACTTTTGCTTTTAGATAAAAGAATATGACACATAAAGCTGGATTTGTAAGCATTATCGGCAAACCGAATGTCGGGAAGTCAACCCTGATGAACCAGCTCGTGGGCGAGCGCATATCGATCATCACGTCCAAAGCGCAAACGACACGGCATCGCATTATGGGTATTTTGAGCGGGGATGATTTTCAGATTGTGTATTCTGATACACCGGGTATTCTCAATCCGCAATATGCATTGCACAAATCAATGATGCGGTTTGTGAATAGTTCGCTGGAAGATGCAGACCTGATTCTGTTTGTCACGGATCTGTACGAAAAGTACGAAGATGATGAGATGATCAATCGGCTGAAAAATGTCGAAATACCCATCGTGCTGGTTTTGAATAAGATTGATCTGGCAAAAGGTACACAGGCAGGAGACAAGCTGGATTACTGGAAAGAAATCATTAATCCAAAGGATAGTATTTTGATTTCTGCCCTGAACGGTCTGGGAATTTCGGAACTTTTCTCCATCATTTTAGATCACACGCCCGAACATCCGGCATATTTTCCCAAAGACGAAATTACAGACAAACCTGAGCGCTTTTTCGTTTCGGAGATCATCCGGGAAAAGATATTTCAGAATTATAAAAAAGAAGTGCCGTATAGTTGTGAGGTAGTGACGACTGATTTTGAGGAGGAGGAAAACATCATCCGAATTCGGGTGGTGATCAACGTGGAGCGCAAAAGTCAGCGGGCAATTTTGCTTGGATTTAAAGGCGAGCGAATAAAAAAAGTTGGCACGGAAGCGCGCATGGATATGGAACAATTTTTCGGCAAAAAAGTATTTCTGGAGCAATACATCAAAGTAGAGCCGGACTGGCGAAAAAATGAAAAAAAGCTCAAAGGTTTTGGCTATTAGACCGAACAGCGACATCTGTAGATGTAAATTAAATCTTTTATGATTTCTGAAATTTTCTGCTTTTTTACTGACCTGTTTTATTTAATTCAATAATCAGCATACATGGATTGGATACAATTATTAAGCGACCGGAGAAGAGGTGAAAATGCGGTTTTTGAAACGAGCAGATCAAGAAGCCGGTTTGAGCAGGACTACGACCGTATTATTTTTAGTTATCCGTTCAGGATGTTGCAGGATAAAACGCAGGTTTTTCCATTGCCCAAGCAGGATTTCGTACACACCAGACTCACGCACAGCCTGGAGGTGGCGAGTGTGGGCCGTTCGCTGGGCAAGTTGTGTGGTGAACAGGTGCTGGCAAACAACAGGGAATTGGGCGCAGCAGGCATCGAATCAACGGATTTTGGGGCCATAGTTTCTGCTGCCGCACTGATGCATGATCTGGGCAATCCGCCATTCGGACATGCCGGAGAGAACGCCATTTCGGAGTTTTTCCGCAAACCGGCATATAATGATCTGATTAAGCCTCATGTCACAGAAAAAGAGTGGAGCGATCTCACAAACTTCGAGGGCAATGCCCAGGGATTCAGGCTGGTGAATATGCAAAATTTCCAGGGACTAAAACTGACTTACGCCACGCTTGGGGCATTCACAAAATATCCACGTGAATCCATTATTGCCGGGGTGGATAAATCAAGAAAAAGCCAGAAGAAGTATGGCTTTTTGCAAAGCAACAAAGCGATGTTTAGCGAACTGGCTGACGAAGTCGGGTTGATAAAACTAAGCGCACCGAAAGATGCAGCCTGGTGCCGGCATCCTCTTGCATTTTTGGTTGAGGCGGCAGATGATATCTGCTACAACATCATCGATCTCGAAGATGGCACCAACCTGGGTCTTGTAGCGCTGGCTGAAACGGAGGCCTTGCTCATTGAAATTATCGGTAAGTCCTTTAGCGCTGAAAAGTATTACAAAATAGATAGTGTGAAGGAAAAAGTGAGTATTCTGAGGGCACTTGCCATACGTCAGCTTATCCTGGAATGTGTGACACTTTTTGTACAAAAAGAGGATGCAATCCTCTCAGGCAGCTTTGATCAGGCATTGACGGATAACATTCCTTCATCGGGCGTGCTGAAAAAGATCCAGGAGCTTTCCTATTCCGGAATTTACAAATCAAGACCTGTTATTGAACGTGAAGTGGCTGGTTTTGAAGTGCTCGGCGGCTTGCTTGAAACCTTTGTGCCCGGTGTTGTAAATAAATTCACCTCCGGCAAAATGAGTTGGTACCAGGCAAGTCTGCTCAAACTTTTGCCTGTCGATCAGCAGGGAATGATTGACAAATCAGAAAAACACTATGATGCCCTGCTTGTGCTGCTCGATTTTATTTCAGGCATGACCGACAGCTACGCACTGTCGCTGTATCGCAACATAAAGGGCATTTCTGTTAAAGGTAATTGAGCCTAAGCCTGCAAAATTCATCTGAATTTTAAGCCCTGCCTCCTTCCTGCGCAAAAAAGTGCAGCGCGACCAGTTCGGGAATATCGTCAGGCACGGACATCAGTTGCAGCAGTAATTAACCAAATTTCACGTGAAGACCTTCCTGGTTTTTCTGATCAAATGCTGAGTTGACAAGCAAATTCCAAAACCCTGGAAGTTTTGAAACCGGATTACTATGTCTTTGTGTGATGGATAATCCGGACTGAATTTATAAGATTTTCAAGAGGAATTTCAGATGCCTCTATTCTTACTTTGTATTAGTGCTCCATAACGTTCAAGTATATGCAAAGTAGGCGATTGCGTGGCACCATACTGTTACGTTACAAGAAAGTCGATGTGGGGTAAAACCCTTTAAATCACTGCTATCACGCCTATTTTGTATATACATTGTTGCATGAAAACTTAGTTGATATAGCCAGTAGTTATTCTAATTTAAAATCTGTTAATTCGTAATTGGCGCTTCGCCCTCCTTCGTCTGTTTGTTTTAAGATACCTTTTTTTACCAGGTCTTTTATATCTCGTAAGGCGGTATCAGTAGAGGTTTTGGTGATTTTTGCCCATTTTGAGGTTTGTAATTTCCCTTCAAATCCGTCAAAAAGTTTGTTGAGCATTAAGCGCTGTCGTTCGTTGATGGGTGTTTGTTCGTGCCGTTTCCAAAATTCAGCCTTATTTAATATTTTTTGTGTCGTGTTTTCCGTGGCAAGTATTGCGCTTTTAAGGCAAAATAAAAACCATTCGAGCCACTCGGTAATGTCGCCTGTGCTATGTTGTACTTTTTGCAATATTTCGTAATAGCGTTTACGTTCTACCAAAATTTGGCTCGACATACTATAAAAACGTTCACCACTATTTTCGGCACGGGCAAGCGACATATCGGTTATAGCACGACCAATTCGACCGTTTCCGTCATCAAAGGGGTGAACGATGATAAACCAAAAGTGGGCAATGGCAGCTTTCAGAACAGGGTCAAGTTTATTGTCATTGTTGAACCAATTCAAAAACTTGTCCATTTCCGCTTTTACAAGTGCCGGTTTTATGGCTTCATAATGTACTTTTTCCTTGCCCATTGCACCTGAAACCAGTTGCATTTCGCCTGTACGGTATCTGCCCACTTCAATTTCATAAGGTCCGCTGTATCCTGTAGGGAAAAGTGCTGCGTGCCAACCGAACAAGCGTTTTTCGCTTAAAGGTAATTTGTAACGTTGGGTGGCATCGAGCATCATTTCTACAACACCTTCTATGTGTCGGCTACTCGGCACAAGCCCTGCGGTGTTTATACCCAAGCGTCTTGCAATGGATGAACGTACTTGTTCGTAGTTGAGCAATTCGCCTTCTATTT
>CAYZWN010000170.1:0-10099 GCA_964482185.1 uncultured Roseivirgaceae bacterium | reverse complement strand
TGGAGGTCTTGATTATAAACTAAACGACATTGAACTACGATTCCATAACCTGAAGTACAAGCAAAAGGTTATTTTTTTAAAACATGATGGTAAGTAAGTCTTTTTGAGTTAACCAAATCTCCTGGCCTTTGGTGCCGAATTGTCTTTCGAAACCAGCGTTGCTTGCCCCGGGCCAAGTGTTTCCTGTTGGTCATATGGAAATAAAATAGATTGCATTCCGGTCGTGAACTGCACATTTGCATACGATGAGAGAATTATTCTATTTTTACGATACCGGGCAGACGCCCTTTGATGTTTTGGGTCGTAGGATCGCTATCGCTTACCTACCAGTGGATAATCCTGATTGAATTTCCTGGTTCGTGTGGACACAAACCAGGGCTAAGGAGTGTGGTGTGGACACGAGCCAAGGCTGAGATGGCTCGTGTGGGCACGAACCAGGGCGGGCGGAGGGTGTGTCAGACGGAAGAACCGCCGACCTGCTGATTATAAGGCGAGGTCATCCGATGCTATTCTTTCATAAATTTTAAGTGCTCTTCAACACCCTTCCCGGATAGTTTCAAAATGTAAAGTCCGCTCATCAGATTGTCCAGTCTTAACATGGAGGTTTTTTCATGAAGTGCATGTCTGCTAATAAGCCGTCCATTCAGGTCGATGATCTCGGCGGTAATATTGCCCGGAGTGCCACCAATTGTAAGGAATGTTGTAGCCGGATTGGGATACACCGATATGCCTCCTTCTGATAATTTATCTTCCAGTGCAGTGATGATGGTCACGAAACTCAGCTGCTCTACCTTTACGTCATAAATGGAAACGCCGACCGTGCTTTTGCCCAGGTCAAAAACGAGCCTGGCAGCATCATCAGTCGGGCTTGGCATGGTGAATGAATAAATAAATGTCTGATCTGCAGAATTCAGACTGAATCCGTTGTAGCCGCTGTAGGCATTCCATGGATCGGTGGCCTTTCCGGCATAAAATGTCCCGTTCCGGTTGTCTGTAGATAAGGCTTTAAACGAGATGCGATACATCTTATCTTTTTCCAGCTTAATGTTATTTTTTACAAGCTGCACATGCCACGACTCTGAGCCGCCATTGTTAATGTTCACATTGAGTTTTTCGCCTGTCGCATTTATGCTCCCAGCTGCACCCCCGCTTGTGCTGAGTGTCCATCCATCAGTGCCTTGAGAAAAATTGCTGGTGTAAATGGCTGTAGCTGAGATAGGTATTGGCTCCGGCATTTCGTTGTGCAAAAGTGCATTCACCAGTGGCGTATTGTAAGTTTTGGATGATGGGTTGTAAATTCCGAAGCCTGCACTGAACTCCCAGTAAGCCCAGCTTAGTCCCAATTCTTCAAGCCATCTTGCAAGGAAGGTTGTCCAGCGCTCCCGCGAATCGATATCAGCTTTGCTGTATGCACCAAACTCGCCGACATGAATTGGGATGTGGTTTTGTTCTGAAAAGTCCAGCGCAAACTGAAATTCACTTTCAACTGTCTCCCGGTCGGCTTCAGTGTCATACCACTTTGTGCCGAGCCATTCATCGGCACCGGGTCCTACCCATTCGGCACCCTGATGCGTAAAATTAAACGGATTGTAATAATGCGGCGAGAGAATGATGTTTTCATCATCCGGTAATTCCAAATATGCGATACCACCCAGCCCGCCGAATTCAGCAACGCCGAGTAAGACCGTTCTTTCCGGATTGGTCTGGCGAATTACACCCAGTGCATCGGCGAAAAACTCGTTCCACAGCTCAGGCGTGAGATTGCCGTGCGGTTCGTTCAGAACCTCAAACAAAAGTGAGTCTGGGTAATCTTTAAAAAATGTGGCGATCTGATCCCATTGTGAAATAAAGCGCTCTTTCTGACCTTCCGGGTCTTCGAAAAGCGCCTCATGATGATGCATGTTCACAATGATGTGTAATTTGTTTTTCAATGCTTCATCCACCACTTCTTTTATCCGATCCATAAAGGCTGGATTGATGGTATACGGAGGGGTTGCCATGCTTCTTTCAGCCGGTTCCCATCGAACCGGCAACCGCACATGATCAAATTCCAGATCAGCCATAATTTCAAAGTATTCCGCTTTCCAGGGATTGCCCCAGGCAGTTTCTGTGGGCGCCTCAAAAGCATTGCCCATATTTATACCTCTTCCGAGCCGCTCATTCATTTCAAATGCTGGAATGCGGTTCTGGGCGAGAACACTGAGTTGACAGAAAATCAAAAAAATCGCAATGTGATGGAAAGTAGGATGCATATCTTTAGGTGATTATTGATTTGCAGTGATAACTTCACTAAGATTATTATTATAGACGTTTTCGAATTCCTAAACCCCCATCTTCATAAAGGATAGTTGCTTCCCAAGACAGACCTGATAACTTGTCATAAAAACCAGCGATTCGGTGATGATTAGTTTATTACACCTTTAATTCATTGATTTTTTCAGCGATTTTGGAAATGTATGGGTCTAGCATTCCGCCATCACGTTGAACCTTATTTCCATAACCTTTCAGCTTATCTGAAAAAGCATCTGAAATATTTTCCCACAATTGAGATTGAATGGTTTCGATATAGTGCCGCTGGCTGATGACGCGTTTTTTTATATCAAATTGTTCGCTAAGCCGGGCAATCTGACTTTTAATTTCCCGGCAGGCTTCTGATAATTCTTCCGCGCCTGATTGGGACAGGTCTTGCTCAATGATGTAGGAGGCATTTATTGATGGGTGAGTAATCATTTTTTCGATTGATTCTATTTTTTGCTCGAGCACAAAAAACAGCGAGCCGAGGAGTCTTTTATGGGTTTTTGTTAATTCCTGATTTTCCATTATAAACCGGTTACTTTAAACTGTTTTGCATTATAAATATTTGTATCATTTTTAGATAGTATATGAGTAATTTATGTTCGCTATCTGTCACAAAAGTGTTCGAATATGAACAAAGTATGCGGCACTCAATTTTATACAATGCTGAAAATGAGAAAAATAAGAGTTTTGGCATGTTATTCGTTTTTTAAGGGGTAAACCAAAAAAAACAATGAAAATCCAACTTGCACTTCTCCTCACATTCCTGCTTACATCCAATACCTTTGCCGATACAGGCACGCTCGAAGATATCGATATTTCTTCAGACCAGGTAGGCATCACCTTTGAAGATAACAATAAGACCATCGTATTGAGGTTTGAAAATATCATACTGGAACCTTCTAATTGCGTAATTGATATAGACAGTATCAAGTACCTTGAATATAAAACACGTGTCATGCGCTATTTTGGCGGACTACTCGTAAATGAAACCCATCAGTTTAAAAATCTCATTGTAATCATCGATGGCAAAAGAACGCATTACGACTGGTCAAGAAAAAATGTGAGCACAATTGTAAACAAAATGTGCAGACAGTCCGAGCTGCTTTCATAATCACACCGATAACACTCTTTTCAGTATCAACCATTTTATTTTCCGGTTTTTTCATCCGTTCATCAGGTTAAAAGATGCTAATTTGCACCTTTTACATTTTTAATCGACGACTATGAAAAAGCTATTTTTTGTCATCCAGATTTCGCTTTTCGCAAATTTGCTTTTTGCCCAGGCATTACCAATTGATAAAAAAGCCACTAAAAAAACCAGGGCGCTTTATGCCAATCTCAAAGCCATACAGGGCAAAGGAGTGCTATTCGGACACCAGGACGATCTGGCATACGGAATTGGCTGGAAAGAGGAAAAAGGAAGATCGGATGTAAAAGATGTTTGCGGCGCTTACCCTGCATTGTATGGCTGGGAAGTGAGTAAAATTGGTCAGGAATTCAACATTGATTCGGTCAATTTTGAGAAAATGAAGGGATGGATCAAGGAAGGATACAAGAGGGGAGGTGTTAATACCATCAGCTGGCACATGGACAATCCTGCCACGGGAGGAGATTCATGGGATAATTCGCCTGCGGTTTCAACCATTCTACCGGGGGGCGAAAAACATGCGTTTTACAAACAGAAACTGGGTTTACTCGCCGATTTTCTGAATGAACTCAAGGCGGGATTCGGAACAAAAATCCCGATCATATTCAGGCCTTTTCATGAGCATACCGGCGGTTGGTTTTGGTGGGGCAAGGGCAATTGCACTGCTGAAGAATACAGGGCACTCTGGATATTTACAGTAGAATACCTCAGAGATGTAAAAAACATACACCATTTGTTATATTGTTACAGCACTGATCAATTTGACTCGGAAGACCAATATCTTGAGTTTTATCCGGGAGATGATTATGTGGATATTCTGGCATTTGACGATTATCACAGTGTCAATAATAATGAACAAAGAGATAAGCTTGTTTATCGCCTGAAGACTGTGGTCGCGCTGGCGGAAAGCAGAAATAAAGTTGCGGCCTTTGCAGAAACAGGTTCCGAGACCATTCCCGATCCGAACTGGTTTACGGGCAGTTTACTTGATGGCATCAAAGCAGACCCGGCCGGCAGTCGCATTGCTTATGTCATGGTCTGGAGAAATGGAAGACTTGATCATCATTACGCCCCATATCCCGGACACCCATCAGTTCAGGATTTCATAAAATTCAGAAATGATCCTTACACCTTATTTGAAAATGATTTGCCAAAAATGTATAAAAAACCCAGGTGAAAAGTTTTCGGAAAATCTATTGGCCCTGATCTGAACTTACGCACATTATTGTAGTGATTTGTCAACGTTTAAATGACGGATGTTTTTCAATGGCTGTTTTTATCTAATGGCTCGGGGAAGCAAAGCACTTAATTTATATCATCAAAATCTCTGCGACTCACCGCCTCAGCGGTTTTCCAATTAAACTCCATACTTTGGAAATTGAAATGGTGCTGAATTATATTTGATGGTAAAATAACATGTCGATTTAAATAAACAGCGGAGGCGCAAAGACGCGAAGTTCATGCTTCATTTGTAGTGTAAAGAGTTTTCTCCTGCCACATTTAAAATCGGTGGATTACAGCAAGATTGCTGTTGCCACGATAGTAGTGTCGAAAAATCGCCGCCGATCAGACGGATTGTTTTTCTTTCAGATAATTTCTGACGCTCTCAGGCAGGTACGATCCGGGTTTGAGTCTTTCATCGGGAACCGGTGCTAAAACCATATTTTTATAAGGAATGACACCCGCCCATACATCCAGAGCATAGTCTTCTTCGTCGTCAACCGGGGCTCCTGTCCGGATTTTTGCAGAAGCTTCCTCTATGTCAATCTCGAGCACTTTTGTGGCTTTCAGCTCTTTGTTGTTTGGGAGTCGTACTTCTTCCCATCTCCCGGGGATCAGATGATCTGAAATAACCTTCAACGCATTGATTAATTCATGGTCTTGCACCAGCCTGGCTTTGCCAAATACCACAACCGACCTGTAATTCATCGAATGATGAAATGCCGACCGGGCCAGTACCAGACCATCAACATGCGCCACACTCAGGCAAATATCCAATCCTTTTTCGAGTTCGAGGATCAACCGGCTGACCGATGCGCCATGGATATACAACTTATTACCTGATCTGCCGAAAATGGTGGGAATGGAAACCGATCTTTCCTTGTGGATGAATGCAACGTGGCATATCTGGCTTTGATCAAGAATTTGATAAATTGTTTGAAGGTCATAATGTGCCCGTTTTGGCGCACGCTTAATTTTGGATCTTGCTGATGGTTCCATGTTTGTTGTTTTTTTCAGGAAAGCGTCACAAAAATATTGGATTGCGTTTCTTCTTTAAGAATTTGTTGGAAATATAATAGACTGTATGAAAGTCTTTTGGTAGAAATACATTTTTTTTGTTGCTCAAAATCAATCAATATGAGAACAGCAATCCTTTTAATTTTAAGCATTTTCTTCAGTCTTGACTCATTGGCTTGGGGGCTGACCGGTCACCGGGTTATAGGCCAGATTGCCCACAATCACATGTCAAAAAAGGCCAGGGATAGAATCAATCAGATACTTGACGGACAATCGATGGCGATGGTCAGCAATTTTATGGACGAGATCAAATCAGAGCCAAAATATGACTCACTGGGCCCATGGCATTATTGCACCATTCCGGACGGACAGGAATATGCAGGACCTCCTGAGGAAGGGGATATCATACACGCCATTAATGCTTATATTCAGATATTAAAATCCGGTAGTTTATCCAAACATGACGAAGCATTTGCATTAAAATGCCTGATTCACCTGATCGGAGATATACATCAGCCATTGCATGTGGGAAACGGCACGGACAAGGGCGCCAATGATGTGCGGGTTACGTATTTCTGGCAGTCATCCAACCTGCACCGGGTATGGGATTCGGGCATTATTGATGGCAAAAAACTAAGCTATACCGAATATGTCGCATGGATCGATCATCCGACGGCTGCGCAGATCAAAGGGTGGAAAAAAGATGATTTGATGGTGTGGGTAAAAGAATCGATCTCGTATCGTCCTCAGATTTACAATATGCCGGCAGATAAGAAAATCAATTACCGCTACGATTACGACAATATTTCAATAGTCAATTTGAGGTTGCTGCAAGCAGGTATAAGGCTTGCAGGCGTTCTTGAGCAAATATACGGTTGACATGCATAAAAAAAGCCCGATTTTGATAAACCGGGCTTTGCGTCATATATTAGATTTTTTATCAGACGACTTTCTGGAATTCTATATCCACGGTTATTAAAACCACAACATCGTCATCAATTCCAGCCAAAATCGCATCTCTTTGTTCCTCAGGCAAATCACTAAGAAATCCTGCGAGTAAATTTTTTGTTACCGGAAAGTTGATAATTGTACCGCCGATTACATTGGTTGTTTCGTTTATAGTCAGTTCACTGATTTTAAGCTGAAGATTACCCGCAGCCACTGATAGATTTAAATTCAGTTCGGTTCTGTCGCTATTGACGGACCAGGTACCCGATTTCAATTCATTTGATTCACCTATACAAGTAAAGAAAAGCTCAAAATTTGCTTTTAAATCAACTGCTCCATTGTCCTTGTTGTCGCATGGAGCTTCGGCCAAAAGACCACCAGCCATTTCATTAGTTATATCTGTTGGGATTATAAATGCAAGTGCCGGATTGCCTAATGCAGTGGCTATTGCTTCCTTGCCTTCTACCAATTCTGCTTTCTTAAAGGTATAAATGCCTGACAGATCGTATTCTTCCGGTTCAGGTTCGTCATTGTTATCGCAGGATGCGAAAAATAATATTCCGCCAAGTAGTGAAACACCTAGAAGCAACGAAAGAAATTTAGTGGGTGATTTGTGTTTTGTTTTTATCAAGTCCATAGTTATTTGATTTTAAAAATGTAAAGATTAGTCGTTTTTTTGTCATTCACAATTGCATTATACAATTTTCCGGACATACCGGATATAATCTGAGGTGCGTACCTGTTACAAAGCCCAATTGAGACCGCCAGGCTCAATTGCTTAAATTTTTTGTACTTTGATACAATTAAAGATCAATTTCTCCTAATTTTGAGGGTCATACTAAACGCAATTGATGAGAAATATTTATACCATCACCCTTGTGGCTTTGCTTCTGAGTGTATGCTGCATAGTTGACATTCATGGTCAGGAAAGAACAAAAATCAGCGGAAAGGTAACAGATAGCGGTACAGGCGACCCACTCATCGGTGTTAATATCGCCGTTAAGGATAAAATGATCGGTACAATCAGCGATACCCGGGGTTTCTTCAATCTCGAAACCAGACTGGAGCCCCCTTTTATCATTGTGTTTTCAATAGTTGGTTATGAAGCTGTCGAAAAGCAGATCGAAGGATTGGCAAGCAATCTGGAAATCCGAATGAAGGAAACATCGATTTTAGGCCAGGAGGTCGTGGTATCTGCTTCACGGATAGAAGAAAATATCCTAAACTCGCCAGTGAGTATTGAAAAAATGACCATCCTGGATATTCAGCAAAATTCAGCAGCCAACTTTTACGATGGTTTATATCAATTAAAAGGCGTGGATATGAATGTAAACAGCCTCACATTCAGATTCCCGAATACCCGCGGCTTCACCGGAGAATCCAATTACAGGATGAATCAGTTGCTCGACGGAATTGAAAATATTTCTCCGGGACTGAGTTTTGCAGCAGGCAATATGTTCGGTTCATCGGAGCTTGACGTTGAAAGTGTGGAGTTGCTGGTAGGCGCTTCGTCTGCACTTTACGGGCCGGGAGGCATGAATGGAACGCTGCTTATGACAAGTAAAAATCCTTTCGATTATCAGGGACTTAGCTTTGTGGCGCAAACAGGAATGATGCATGTCAATGCACCCTATCAGGACCAGCCTTCCCCGATGGTCGATATTAGCTTCAGGTACGCCAAGGCATACAACAACAGGCTTGCCTTCAAACTGACAGGAGGTTACCTGGCCGCTTCTGACTGGAATGCCTCCGATTACAGGGACAGGACAGATCTCTCGAATCCAAATCTGAACAGAGACACAAATCCCGGGTACGATGGAGTGAATGTGTATGGTGACGATATCATAGTACCTGTAAATCTCAAAGATGTGGCTCCCAATGTGGCTGAAGCCATCGCCGAAAACCAGGGTCTGCAACCGGGAACGCCTGAATATGATGCACTGTATGACAGGGTGATTTCGGCTTTTCCCGATCAGGTGATTTCCAGAACTGGCTGGACTGAAAGGCAATTGGCCGATTACAATACAGAAAACATCAAATTATCAGGGGCTTTGCATTACCGGCTCACCGAGAACCTTGAGGCCATAGTCCAGGGCAACTATAGTCGTGGTACGAGCCTGTATTCTGCAACTAACAGGTTTTCGATCAGAAATTTCGACATTGGTTTTGGGAAGCTCGAGTTGAAGGGCACAGATTTTTTTGTAAGAACATGGGCCGTTGCCGAGAGTACCGGCAACTCATACGATGTTGGTGGGGCAGCATTGCGGCTAAATGAAGCATGGAAACCCAGCGCAGTGTGGTATCAGGACTATATTGGTGCTTTTGCTCAAAGTGTCTTACTGGGCGGCGCTGAGGATAGCGCGCATGATTTTGCACGGCTTGTGGCAGATAACAGAGACAAAGCCGGTAATGTTTTTAACGAAAACAAGCCTGCTTTGCCCATGCCGGGTACCGATGTATTCAATGATTTATATGAAGATATTATTAATACGCCTGTACCTGATGGTGGCGCCAAGGTAATTGATAAAAGTAAGCTATGGCACATTGAGGGAATGTACAACCTTTCGCGTAAGCTGAAGCACGTTGATATGGTGGTCGGCGCAAGCTATCGAATGTATTCGATCAACAGCGAAGGCACAATTTTTCTTGATGAACCTGGATCTCCGGTTACTTTTTACATGCTTGGTGCCTATACTCAGATTTCAAAAGCTCTATGGAACGAGCGTTTCAAATTATCAGCCTCTGCCAGATATGATAAACACGAAAAATTTGAAGGGCAGTTTACGCCCAGGTTTTCGCTGGTGTATGCGCTTGATCCTGATAAGTTTCACAATATCCGCATGTCATACCAGACTGCTTTCCGCTTCCCATCTACATCTGATCAATGGACAGATCTCGACATCGGATTTTATCAGGCTATTGGTGGTTTGCCTGAAATTCAGGAAAAGTACAACTTCGGCACCAATCCTGTTTATCCGTTATCCGGATCTAATCCCATTACCGATGATCCCGTTGTAAGCGACGGGCCTTTCGTGATACCTGATTTCGGCCCGGAAAAAGTGACAGCAATGGAATTGGGGTATAAAGGCTTGTTATTTAACCGTAAACTATTTGTTGATGCCTATGTTTTTAAAAATGAATATGAAGGATTCATCGCTACCCAGTTGCTTGCTCAAAACCCCAACACACCAGAGGAAAGACGTTTTCAAATGCCCATCAGCACGCTGAACAGGGTATCATCCATGGGTTGGGCAATTGGCGCCGACCTCAATTTGAATAAAGGGTATTACACCAGGGGAAACGTGGCCTATAACACATTGGAACAAGGCGCCGAAAGTGCCGGAAGGCAAAACAGATTCAATACCCCCGATTACCGGTTTAATATTGGATTCGGAAACAGACAAATTATCAAAAACCTGGGTTTCCATTTCAATTACAGGTGGCAGAACGAGTTTCTATGGCAATCGA
>CAYZWN010000169.1:0-10141 GCA_964482185.1 uncultured Roseivirgaceae bacterium | reverse complement strand
TTCCGGGCTTATCTGTTGTTTTGGCCAACAGGCTGGTTTTGTCATTGTCGCTTGGCTGATTGATGATGTCTTTGCTCACGATGACAAACCGCGTGAAGTTATCAGAAGAGTCTTCAACATTATCGAAGAGTATCGGCACCTTGTGCATCCTGGCTGCAATATGCGAACACATGGCTGCACTACCCTCTTCTTCAAGTGCAATTCGGGCGGCTTTTGATGTGGAATTCACAGGGATCAGATCAATTTCCTGTCCCAAAAAAGAGTCATGAAGAAATTTCTTGCATTGCTTAAAGCCAATATCCCTTGAGTATATTTTTTTTATTTGAGAGAGCTGTTCACACCTGGTGGCAAAGGCAAAATGGATGGGTAACGGTACTTCGGCAGTGATGTGCAAGTCGGTTGCGCCAAGCAAGTCAATGGTTTCGCTCACCACGCCTTCCTGGTTATTTTCGAGCGGAACCACCCCAAATCGCGACCTGCCGGTATCCACGGCTTCGAATACTGCCGTAATCGATTCGAGCGCGAGATATTGGCTCATGGCACCAAACCTGCTCTCTGCCGCCTGATGGGTAAAGCTGCCCTCCGGCCCAAGGTAAGCCACCAGTTCCGGCAATTCAAAATTCCGGCTGATGGCGAAAATCTCCATAAAAATGGCCTCAATGGCCGACTGTGTCAGCAGTCCATTGTGGTTCTTATAAAGCCGCTCGATGATGCTTCGCTCTCTCTCAGGCCTGTAAATGGCCGTCTTATTCGACCGCTTAATTTTTCCAACTTCCCGGATTATCTCCATCCGTTCATTCAATATCCTGATAAGCCGGTTGTCGATTTCGTCTATTTTCTTGCGTAACTCTTCTAAATGCTTATCCTTCATAATTAAGAAAAAAGTAGGTCAAAGGCCTGTAAAAAGCAGACAAAACTATCTATTTTTCAGGATTATTCAAATTTGGGCTTTAATTGGGAAAGTATGATTCTCCGATCGACTGCCTTTGTACATTTTGAAACGGATCGCATTATGGATATTGATGAACTAAAATCGGAACTGCAGGAATTGAAGGATGAAAAGTATCATTTGTTGAAATTGATCAATCACGATATCCGGTCTCCGTTCAACAGACTGTACGCCCTGTTGCAGCTACTCGAATTAGACAGCGGAGACATCACACCCCGGCAAAATGAATACATCAGCTCGATGTACCTCACTATTCTCAGCAGCCTGGAAATGATACAAAATCTGAAAGATATGCGTGAAATCGATGCCGGTAAGGTTGAAATAATTTTTTCAGAGGCTGATCCCGATGAGTTGATCCGCAACGCCATCCGCTCATTTTCAAAGCAGGAGGAACTGAAAAAAATCCATATTAAATACGCGCCAACATATTCTGCTCCGGCCATCATTTCCGATGCTTATTACCTTCAGCGGGTTATTGAGAATGTGCTTTCCAATGCATTGAAATTCTCCAGATCGGAGAAAGAGATTACAGTGGATTTAAAACAAACAAATGGCTTATGCCAGATTGGAGTCAGGGATTTTGGGGAAGGGATAAAAAGCAGTGAGGCAACAATGCTTTACAATAAGTTTCAAAAATTATCCAGCTTCGCTACAGGAGGTGAAGGTTCGCTGGGTCTTGGCCTTTACAATGCACAATACTTCGCCAGACTCTTGGGCGGAAGCATTTCTCTGAATCCGGAAGTGCAACCGGGTTCATACTTTTTGATTTCTGTTCCTGTAAGCAGGTCTATTTGATCATGCTCATAAGGTAAGTACCGTAACCACTTTTCAATAATGGTTCTGCAAGCTTTTCCAACTGGGCCTTATCGATAAATTTCATGCGGTAAGCGGCCTCTTCAATGCTTCCGATTTTCAATCCCTGCCGCTCTTCGATAACCTGCACAAAGGTTCCGGCCTGCATCAGTGAGTTAAAAGTACCGGTATCGAGCCATGCTGTTCCACGATCGAGGATCCCGACTTTTAACTTTCCTTTTGCCAGGTACTCTTTATTTACATCGGTGATTTCATATTCACCACGCTTACTCGGCCTCAGATTTTTCGCGATTTCCACCACATTATTATCATAGAAATACAAACCCGGAACAGCATAATGTGACTTAGGTTCTACGGGTTTTTCTTCTATCGAAATGGCCCTGAGGTCGGCATCAAATTCTACAACACCATATCGTTCCGGATCATGCACGTGATAGGCAAATACAACACCTCCATCCGGATCGTTATTGGACTGTAACAATTTCGACATACCACTGCCATAAAATATATTATCTCCCAATATTAATGCAGCCGTCTCATTACCAATGAATTCAGCGCCGATTACAAAGGCCTGTGCAAGGCCGTTGGGAATGGCCTGTTCGGCATATGAAAACGAACAGCCGTATTTTGCGCCATCCCCTAATAACTTCTCAAACATAGGCAAATCATGCGGCGTGGAAATAATCAGGATATCCCTGATGCCTGCAAGCATCAGGGTGGACAACGGATAATAAATCATTGGTTTGTCATATACCGGCATCAACTGCTTGCTGACGGCCAGTGTAAGCGGGTGTAGTCGTGTTCCCGATCCACCGGCGAGGATTATTCCTTTCATTATGATCTGTTTAAATATTGTGCGTTGTAATATTCCATGTAATTTCCGGAGGTCACATTATCAAGCCACTGCTTGTTTTCGAGATACCAGTCAACTGTTTTGGCAATGCCTTCTTCAAATTGCAAGGATGGTTTCCAGCCGTGTTCATTCATGATCCTGGTGGCATCAATGGCATAGCGGTGATCATGGCCTGCCCGGTCTTTCACATATGTGATCAATTGCTCGGATGTGCCGGCAGGGTTGTTCAGCTTTTTGTCAACAGTTTTGCACAGCACTTTGATCAGGTCAATGTTTTTCCATTCGTTGAAGCCACCTATGTTGTATGTTTCACCGGTTTTTCCTTTATGAAAAATTAAGTCGATAGCCCGGGCATGGTCGATTACATACAACCAGTCGCGCACATTTTCTCCCTTGCCGTAAACCGGTAAAGGTTTTTTATTTAATATATTATTTATAAAAAGCGGTATGAGTTTTTCGGGAAACTGGTTCGGGCCGTAGTTATTGGAGCAGTTCGAAATGACAACAGGAATGCCGTATGTATTTTGATATGCCCGCACAAAATGATCGCTGCTTGCTTTGGAAGCGGAATACGGCGATTGGGGATCGTAAGGCGTAGTTTCCAGAAAAAAACCTCCATCATCCAGCGATCCGTACACCTCATCAGTTGACACATGATAGAACAACTTACCGGAATAATCGGCCTTCCAAATATCTTTAGCGGCATTAAGCAAGTTGACCGTGCCGACCACATTAGTATAAATGAAATCGAGCGGATTGGTAATTGAGCGGTCCACATGCGACTCAGCTGCAAGGTGAATGACAGCCTCAAAATGATGCTTTTCAAAAAGCTTTTCAATGAAATCTGCATCGACGATATCTCCCTTGACAAAGGTATAATTCGGCGAATGCTCAATATCCTTCAGATTCTCGAGATTGCCGGCATAAGTCAGCTTATCGAGGTTGAATATGTGATAGTCAGAATATTTGTTTACAAACAATCGGACAACATGGGAGCCGATAAAACCGGCCCCTCCGGTGATCAGGATTTTTTTCATCCTGTGAAATAACTACTTTTTTATGAAGCGTTCAAAATCGTTGTGTTCCTTTTTGTACAACCTGTCCTCTGGGAGCGATTTAAAGTATTCATAAGTGATTTTCAGTCCTTCCGCTCTGGAAACTTTTGGTTCCCAACCCAGCAATTTCCGGGCAAGCGTAATATCAGGCTGCCTTTGAGTGGGGTCGTCAGTTGGCAGTGGGTGATATACTACTTTTTGATTTGTTCCTGTAAGTTTGATGATTTCTTCCGCAAAATCTCTGATTGTGATTTCGTTCGGGTTACCAACATTTACAGGTCCCGCGTAGTCGCTCATCAGCAGCCTGTAAATTCCCTCGATCAGATCATCGACATAACAAAAGGAGCGCGTTTGTGATCCGTCACCAAAAATGGTCAGATCTTCACCCCGTAGCGCCTGTCCGACAAAGGCCGGCAATACCCGCCCGTCATTCAGTCGCATGCGCGGGCCATAGGTGTTAAATATCCTGACAATCCTTGTTTCCACTTTGTGGTAGGTGTGATAGGCCATCGTGATGGCCTCCTGAAATCGTTTTGCTTCGTCATACACCCCTCTCGGGCCAACAGGATTCACATTGCCCCAGTAATTTTCTGTTTGGGGGTGTACATGCGGATCGCCGTACACCTCCGAGGTGGAGGCCACGAGAATGCGCGCCTTTTTGTCCTTGGCGAGTCCGAGGAGATGGTGCGTGCCCAGCGAACCGACTTTCAGGGTTTGTATGGGGATTTTGAGATAATCTATGGGACTTGCCGGCGAGGCAAAGTGCAGGATATAATCCAGTTTGCCTGATACATGAACAAAATTCGAGACATCGTGCTCAAAAAAACTAAACTGACCCAATCTGAAGAGATGCTCAATATTTCGAAGATCGCCGGTGATGAGGTTGTCCATCGCCAATACTTCATATCCTTCGGCAATGAACCTGTCGCATAAATGGGAGCCGAGGAAACCTGCGGCTCCGGTTATTAAAACTCTTTTTCTAGACATTGATTTCTTTTCTTCCTATGCTGATATATGTAAAACCCATCTCTTCCATTTGTTCAGTTGGATAAAGATTTCTTCCGTCAAAAATAACCTTTTGGTTGAGATTTTTCGCAATTTGCTCAAAAACAGGCTGACGGAACACAGGCCATTCGGTCACGATCAGCAAGGCATCCGAACCAACAAGCGCCTCGTATTCATCATCAAACAACTCAATTTTATCTCCATATATTTCTTTAACATTTTCTGCGGCTTCGGGATCAAAGGCTTTTACTTTGGCTCCTTCAGCCAGCAATGCATCGATATTGTAAATGGCTGGAGCCTCTCTGATATCATCGGTGTTTGGTTTGAATGCCAGGCCCCAGATTGTGATGGTTTTACCCGACAGGTTGCCGAAATATTCTTTTATTTTATGAAACAGCTTAAGCTTCTGGGTTTGGTTTATTTCGCTGACAGAATTCAGGATTTTGAAATCATACTTGACATCTTTGGATGATTTTTCAAGTGCCTGAACATCCTTAGGAAAGCAACTGCCACCATAACCGATTCCCGCAAACAAAAATCGTTTACCGATTCTAGAATCCGTACCAATCCCTTTGCGAACAAAGTCAACATCGGCACCAAGCTTTTCACAAAGGTTGGCAATTTCATTCATGAAGCTTATTTTGGTGGCAAGAAATGAATTCGCGGCATATTTAGTCAATTCTGCCGATCGCTCATCCATAAAAATAATCGGGTTTCCCTGGCGCACCAATGGCGCGTACAATGCATCCATAATCGAGGTGGCCTTTATAGAGCTTGTGCCCACCACCACACGGTCGGGCTTCATAAAGTCTTCTAAGGCAACGCCCTCGCGTAAGAATTCCGGATTTGAAACCACATCGAAATCTACTTTGCAATTCTTTGCAATGGCTGCTCGTACCCTTTCAGCGGTGCCTACCGGTACGGTACTTTTGTCAACTATTACGGTATAGTCTGTCAGTAATGGCCCAAGGTCATCAGCAACTTTTAATACATACTTCAGGTCGGCAGAGCCATCCTCATCAGGTGGAGTTGGAAGAGCAAGAAATATGACTTTGGCATCTTTGACGCCTTCAGCTAAGTTAGTGGTGAATTTCAGCCTGCCGTGATTTACGTTGCGATCGAAGAGTACATCAAGGCCGGGTTCGTAAATCGGAATTTTTTTATTATTCAGGTTTTTGATTTTTTCTGCATCAATATCAACGCAGATAACATGATTTCCTAATTCAGAAAAACAGGTGCCGGTCACCAGACCAACATAACCTGTTCCAACTACAGCAATATTCATGGATTTGATATTTTGATTGTTAAAAAAAGTTGAATTGTAATTTTACCGCGTCAAATTTATCATTTTATCTGCATAAAATATAACTAAATAAAGATTTTTTTGTGTCTTAAATTAAATTCATCGATAGTTAATAGAAAGTCAGGGTATGAACAGACGGGCTTTTAGTCGTTTGTACTCTTTTTGCACACGAGTGAATAACAGGTTAATAACCATATTTTAGTAACAATACAATTACTTTGATAGAGGCGCGCATAAATTGCATTCATGGAAATTTCATATCCTACAGATTCATTTGAATCCTGGTTTTTGAGGCAATCAATGCAGGTCGGTAAGATGCCGCTAGGGTAATGAGCACGATACTCATGCCGGTGTACAAAAAATCAGGCAACTGCATTTTCACCGGATAGGCATCTATCACAGCAGTTTGCATGCCCATGGATACCAAACCAAATTCCTGCTGAATGATGCAGATGATCAGACCCAGCAGTAACCCGACAATAGCCCCGGAAAGCGAAATTATGGCACCTTCTGTCAAAAATATTGATTTTATAAGGTTCTTGCCGGCGCCCATTGACGCTAGTATGGAAATGTCTTTTTTCTTATCAATCGCGAGCATGGTCAATGAAAAGAAAATATTAAATGATGCAATAGCCAGAATAAACGAGAAGATGATGAATACAAAAAGTTTTTCGATTTTTAGAATTTTGAAGAAATCCGCGTGTATTTCTTCACTTGTCAGCACTTTAAAATCCTGACCAAGCATACCTGTCAAGCGGGCTTTCACATCGGCAATGCGGGCATTATCATTGACTTTTATTTCCAGGGAAGTTCTACGATCACCGTAATCTAATAATTCAATGGCGAATTCCAGGGGTACGAATACATAGTTCATGTCGTACTGCTTTTCGATGGCATAAACTCCGGCTGGCAGTATTACCTTTTGGTTGGTTAGGTTTGCCGGGTTGAGTCCGGATGTTCTGGTGCGTCTTGGATAGTAGAAGGTCAGTGCATACATGTTGGTGAGTTTGTTAATAGAAAGGGCATTTTGCACACCTCTGGCGATTAGGGCATAATAAACGCCGTCCTCTTCCAACACCATTCTTCCCTGGACAATGTTCCTATCCATTCTATGGTGATCTACAAAATTCTTTTCAACGCCCTTTAGCTTCACAACCATTTCCTCATTTTTGTATTTGACATAGGCATTGTCTTCGACGACCTGAGTGACAATTTTTACTCCTTCCGTGGATTGCACCTGATTGAGCATTTCTTCTGTCAACACAAAGCTTTTTCCCAGTGCCGGTTCAATTTTTAATTCCGGATCAAAGCTTTTATTCAGCTCGCGGATCAAATCCTCAAGGCCATTAAACACTGATAATACAATTACCAGCGCCATGGTGCCCACCGCGACACCAAGCATTGAAATAATGGATATGATGTTGATGAAGTTTTTCTTCTTCTTTGAAAGAAAGTATTTACGCGCTATGAAAAATGGCAGGTTCAAGATCTAATCGTTTTGATCCTCCTGCGTTGGAGGAATATTTAAATCTCTGATGAGTTGGTTCATTTTTTGGGCGTGCTCCGCGCCGAGGTCAAGGTGATAAATTACTTCAGGAATTTTCCTGATTTGCTTACCGATTCGTTTAGATAGCGCACGCTTGATACTGCTTTTGTGGTTGTTTACTACCTCAAGCATATGCTCCTTGTCACGGTCGAGGAGCAAGCTGAGGTGGGCATGAGCAATGCTGAAATCAGGACTTACTTCTACACGGGTTACGGATATGATATTGTCTGAAAAAAAGCTCTTCTGGTCTTTTTGAAATATATCCGCCAATTCCTTTTGAATCAATCTGGAAAATTTAAGCTGGCGCGTACTCGTCATAATTCTAATTTTTTATTCCCTGCGTATTCGGTTAATAAACGAGTATAATTATATTGTCGCATATTACCGAATAAAGAACAAATATACTATTGTTAGGCTATTTTAGAATAAACGATCCGTATCGATTAGTCATCATTTTCATTTTTTTATTGATTTTCAGATTGCCCTTCATTTTATCTTCCGGGTGGCTGAGCATACCTGAACTTGAATGGATGATTGTTGGTGAGAAACTGAATAATGGAGCGCTCCTGTACACTGATATCTGGGATGATATCGGTCCGCTCTCTGCATTGGTTTACAAGAGCCTGGATTTTTTGTTCGGGCGTTCCGGGACAGCCATTCAGGTATTCGGGCTTTTGGTATTTTTCATTCAGGTATTCCTGATGAATTCCATGGCCCTGAAACACAAAATGTACAATGAAAACAACTACCTGCCAGCACTGTTTTACGGATTATTGGGGCTCCTTTTCTACAACATAATTATACTCTCTCCCCAGTTAATGGGGATGACATTTGTGCTAATTGCATTAGACGGTCTGATAACCCACGTAGAATCAAGAAATAAAACAGATGCCAATCTCATCAATATTGGTCTTTTTACAGGTATCGCGGCACTGTTTTATTTACCATTACTGACCACAGCGTTTATCCATATTTTCATTTTGCTGTTTTTTACCAATACTATTATCAGGAGATATCTACTCATGCTCTACGGACTACTATTACCCCTGTCTCTGGTATGGTTGTTTTACTACTGGCAATCTGAGACTGCCGGTTTTTATACCTTTTATTTATCCGGGCTGTTTTTCCCAAAATCGCAATTGTATCTCGAACTAAAACCTGTTTTAGTTTTTACCGGGATCACAGCAGCACTATATCTGATTGCATCCCTTAAAATACTATCTGGTTATGGCTTTAATATTTTTCAGGTAAGGATTCAAAAAACAATGTTTTTTGCTTCAATTGTTTGTTTCATCATCTGGATCAGGTATGCGGATAGATCGGGTACGGGTTTGATATTGTTTATGCCCTGGATTGCATTTTTCCTAAGCCATTTTTTTCTTACCATTCGCCACAATTTAAAAAGAGAACTTGGTTTTACTGTATATCTGGCATCTGTGCTTGTCATGTATCTTGGACTAAGGTATTCGCTGCCAGGATTAGATCAGGTGGCAGATCAGGTTCCGTTAGTTCGGGCGGAAAAGTCAGGAAATGCTCCGGCTTTTAAGGACAAAACAATTGTTGTACTCGGTCCTGATTTAGAGCCTTATTTTCACGGACGGCTGTCAACCCCTTACTTCAATTGGAGTCTTTCGGAAAGTCAGTTGACAGGCCTGGATTTTTTTGATAACCTGGAAGCGATCGACCGGAACTTTCGCAATGATATGCCTGAGTATATTATCGATCAGGTTGGTTTGGCGCCTAAATTATTCGATAAAATCCCAAAGTTGGGAGATGCGTATGAAAAGATTTCTGAAAGCTTGTATAAGAAGCGACAGATTTAACAAGAAATCTTATTGAGCCTGTTTTGGTGCCTGCCTCCTTCGTACTCCGTATTGAAAAATGTGGTCATTATTTCCTTTGCTTCATCGAAAGTAATAAACCGGCCCGGCAGACTGATTACATTGGCGTTGTTATGGCTTTTAGCCAGTTTTGCAATGTCCTTGTTCCAGCAAAGTGCTGATCGGATGCCCTGATGCTTGTTTGCGGTCATATCCACACCGATTCCCGTGCCACAGACTAAAATTCCCAAGTCAAAATGGCCCCGCTCCACCTCGCCGGCTACCTTGTGCGCAAAATCAGGATAGTCAACACTTTCATTTGAGAATGTCCCATAATCGGTGAGATCAGGAAAAGTATCCTGTAACCATTGAGCAAGCTTTGCTTTCAGCTCAAATCCTGCATGGTCGCTTCCAATTGCAATTTTCATTCTTATAATATTAAATAGATTCCTCTAACAACAACCGGTCTTCCTTCCTTTTGATCGCCTTTGATATGAGAATACTGATTTCGTAAAGGAAAAGTAACGGAAAACCCATCAGAATCTGACTTATGATATCAGGAGGGGTGATCAAAGCTGATAGCACCAGGATGAGGACTATAGCATGCTTGCGATAGGTACGTAAAAACTCCGGTGTTACCAATCCTGCTTTAGTCAGAAAATACACTACGACCGGTAGCTGGAACATAATGCCACAGCCCAGCACAAGCATCATAATGGTTGATACATAACTTGTCAGGTCTATTTCATTCATGATGGAAGGATCAAGTCTGAAATTGGAAAGGAAATTTATTGATA
>CAYZWN010000168.1:0-10157 GCA_964482185.1 uncultured Roseivirgaceae bacterium | reverse complement strand
CGGCACGCGCCTCCAGAATGGGTATTGAGGGGAGAGTTTTTGTCGAATTTATAGTTGAGAAAGATGGTTCGTTAACAGATATCCGGGTGGTAAAAGGAATCGGTGGGGGTTGCGATGAGGAGGCCATTAGAGTGATTGCAGGTTCCCCAAAGTGGATTCCGGGCAAGCAAAGAGGGAATCCGGTACGCGTGAGAATGGTAATGCCAATCGTATTCAAACTTCTCACCTAGACACTCATCCAAATTTCAATCAGTCATCGATTAAGTTTCCGAATCGGTGATTAAATCCGGCAATGCCCTGCAACCCTCCGGTATGAATAGCCAGGATTTGCTGACCGCGTTTGAAAAAACCTGCGGAAACCAGATCATATATGCCATACACCATTTTACCGGTATAGACAGGGTCTAAGGGAATGTGGTGTTTCCTGTTAAATCGATTGATAAATTCAATCAGTTTCGAATCGAATTTGGCATATCCGCCAAAATGATATTTGCACATAAGGCACCAGTTCTGATAAGTTTCTTCAGCGCAGGTTTCAAGCAACTTGACTATTTCTGCCTCTAAAAATTCACCGGGTTTCAGTACGGGAAAACCAATAACATTTTGTTTGCCATTCAGACCGGCAATGATTCCGGCAGTGGTGCCGCCTGTACCTGCAGCACAGCAAATCATGTCGAAGGTTTTTACACAATCATCGACCAGTTCTGCGCATCCTTTTACCGCATGTGCATTGGTTCCTCCCTCCGGAACAAGATAAAAGTCTCCGTACTGCTTGCGCAGGCCTTCAAGAAAATCCGGCTCAGTTTTACACCGGTATTCACTCCTTGAAATAAAATGCAATTTCATTCCAAAATCTGAAGCATCCCGGAGTGTAGGATTTAGTGGCAAAACCATATCACCCCTGATTACGCCAATGGTATTAAAATGATATTTTTTTCCGGCGTAAGCCAGAGCATGAATATGATTGGAATATGCACCGCCGAAAGTTAGCAGTGTTTCTTGTCCCTGATTTTTTGCCTCAAGCAGGTTGTATTTGAGTTTTCTGAACTTATTGCCGGAAATATAAGGATGCGTCAGGTCTTCGCGTTTCATATACAGTTCGATTCCGGCCTTTGTGAGTCGCCTGTCCGAAATCTTAACAATGGGCGTATGGATCTGCTCGTCAAACATGCCTCAATATAATTACATAGGGCAAAATGAATTCGTTTATTTTCCATAATTTTGCAAGGCATATGCACGAAGAAGACAAGTTTGATCAGGAAAGCGAAGAGCTTTTTGAACATCACAGATTTTTTGTAGATCAAAAGCAACAAGCAGTCAGGATCGATAAATTTCTTTTCGATCGCCTGGCCAATGCGTCCAGAAATAAAATACAGGGAGCAATAAAACTCGGCTTCGTGCTGGTGAATGGGGAGGCAGTTAAGTCGAACTATAAAGTCAGACCGGGCGATGAATTTGTCATTTCGCTGCCCGAGCCCCCCAGAGATACGGATGTAATCCCCGAAAATATTCCGCTTGATATTGTATATGAAGACCATGACCTGTTGGTAGTGAATAAACCTGCCGGCATGGTGGTGCATCCTGCTTATCAAAACTGGTCGGGGACACTTGTGAATGCCCTGGCATATCACTTTGGTAATTTGCCTGAAATGCCGGACAACGAAGGACGGCCGGGCCTTGTGCATCGCATTGACAAGGATACATCAGGCCTTTTGGTGATCGCCAAATCTGAAATTGCCATGACCGGACTTGCGAAGCAATTTTTTGATCACAGTATAGAGCGCACTTATTGGGCTTTGATATGGGGTGAACCCGCCGAAAACAAAGGTACGGTTAATGTGCACTTAGGAAGAAGCTTAAAGGACCGGAAGATCACAGTTGCATTTCCTGAGGGGGATTATGGTCAGCATGCCGTAACACATTACGAAGTCATTAAAAACCTGCGCTATATTTCACTGGTAAAGTGCAATCTTGAAACGGGCAGAACCCATCAGATCAGGGCACACATGAAATACATCGGCCATACCTTGTTTGGTGATATTACATATGGAGGCGATAAAATATTAAAAGGCACACAGTTCTCTAAATACAAAGCTTTTGTGGAGAACTGTTTTAAAATTATGCCCAGGCAGGCATTACATGCCAAATCGCTTGGGTTTATCCATCCGGTAACCCGTAAAAAATTGCACTTCGATTCAGAACTGCCAGAGGATTTCAGACAGGTGTTGGAAAAATGGGAAAACTATGTGCAGTATAATTAAAAAAACCGGCTCAAGGCCGGTTTCCATTATTGCTCTTTTAAAGCTTTTCCCAGATCATCCACCAGTTTTTGAGATACCAATCTGGGCTTTTCTTTTTTTAATTTTAATAATTCCTTAAGGGCTTTTTCGCCAGTCTCATACAATCCCACAGGATTGCCATCGTATCGGTAACTACCGAGAACATACTCAAGTTTCGATTGCAGATCAGCATATTTTTCAACGCCGATTTTCTGAAATTTATCCAAGGCTGCATCGCATGCCTTTTCAATTTTTAATTGTTTACCGTGCTCACTCATATCAAAAAGGTTTGGATTAATAAATTCTTAATAATTAATCAAAAAACAAATAATGATAACACAAAAGTATATATATTTTATATTTATTAAAACTTGAACTTCCTCTTCATAAGAAAATGAACAGGAATTGTTCTCCGGATCGGTAAAATACAAATTTGCTTGTTTTAACTGGTTTTGAAGAAATCACAGCGTAAAGCCTATAATAAATCTGGAAAAGCCATTAAATTTTCAAGCCGAAACGCTTAATTCTAAATGGTATGTATTTTCATAAAAAAATAATACTTCTGGTTTTCTGCAATGTTGCAGCTATTGCTGTCGCCGGGCAGCACCTGGATTTTGATTCACTTTATCAAAATGATCCCTCTTTCAAGACCGCAATAGCGTCTCAACCCGAATTTATTGACTTTTTCGGCAGAACGGATTTGGTAAAAATCACCATAGAGTCAGACTTGAAGAATTTGTTTAAAAATAAATTCAAGGACGAATACCAGGATGCGGTTTTCAGGTATTTTTTAAATGATACTGTTGTAGTGAACAGGGATATTGAAATCCAACCCAGGGGTCACATGCGCAGAAAGACCTGCTATTTTCCGCCGCTCAAACTCAATTTCCCGAAAAAAGATGCGGTGTTGCCACAAATTCAGGAATTTGATAAAGTGAAATTGGTATTGGATTGCAAAAAAGGGCAGATGTACGAACAATATCTTCTTTCCGAGTACTATGCATATAAAATATATAATCTGATTACCGATTACAGTTTCAGAGTGCGGCTATTTGAGCTGACTCTGATCGATACCAGTGGAAAACTTAAACCGATGAAAACCTATGCTTTTATCCTTGAGAGTGTAGATGAACTGGCAGAAAGAATGAACTCCGTGGAATTGGAGACACAAAATATCCGCGACCAATTTACAAATCAGGAAAATCTCGGGAACGTATATCTTTTTCAGTTCCTGATCGGCAATACCGACTGGTCTATCCCTGCCCTTCATAACTATAAGCTTATTAAATCGAAGGATCCGCTCGAAACAAGCCCGGTTGCCATCCCTTATGATTTTGATTACGCCGGCATCGTCAACACTGAATATGCAGTTCCTGATGAGCGTCTCGGAACAGAAAGTGTCCGGGAGCGGGTTTACCGGGGGGTATGTATTGATGAAAGTCATATACTAAATGCCGTAGAGCGCTTTATGGGTGCCAAAGAAAGGATATATGCCATTTACGAAGAATCAGACCTGCTTGGAAAAGGCGTGAAAAACTCGAGCATAAGCTACCTGGATGAATTTTATCAGATAATTGAAAGTGAGTTTGGTCTTAAAAGACATATCCTCGACCAGTGCAGGGAGTAATCTTTCAGTATTTCCTTATGTGTATTGATGATGGGATTTTTTGGTAATGAGCCGGTAGGTTGTGATGCGCATATTCTAACTATCGAAATAGCAAACTGCGATTACCCCGGGTAACCGGAAAGCGATAAATTGTAACCAGATTATCTGTAAAACCATCCCATCAACACAGCATATATTAGATTATCAGATCATTCTGGCTTAATTTCACCTTTTCACCGAAACATTTTAATCATGAAAACTCAAATCATATTTTTTATTCTGCCCTTGTTGATGGCCTGCAATAAGCAAGCTGACGATGTATCGGGCATTCAAGCGGATATCATTGTTTATGGGGGTACGTCTGCTGCTGTAACAGCTGCCGTTCAGTCAGCCCGGATGGGGAAATCTGTCATTCTTGTGAGTCCCGATACGCACCTTGGTGGTCTTTCATCCGGCGGCCTCGGCTGGACCGACACAGGTAACAAGGAAGTAATAGGCGGGCTCTCCAGGGAATTTTATCACAGGATTTGGAGGCACTACCAGGGAGATGACGCCTGGGTATGGCAGAAAAAAAATGATTATGGCAATCGTGGGCAAGGCACGGCAGCCATCGACGGGGATAAGCGGACAATGTGGATTTTTGAACCACATGTCGCCGAGCAGGTCTTCGATGATCTTATCAAAGAGCATGAGATTTCATTGTACAGGAACGAATGGCTGGACCGTTCGGATGAGGGGGTTAGAATGAAGGATGGGAAAATAATATCTTTTAAAACGCTTTCCGGGAAGGTTTTTGAGGGGAAGGTTTTTATTGATGCGACCTATGAAGGTGATTTGATGGCGGCAGCCGGCGTGGGTTATCACGTTGGCAGGGAAGCGAATAGTATGTATGGAGAGGAGTGGAATGGCGTGCAAACCGGTGTTTTGCACCATGAGCATTATTTCAAGGAGGATGTTGACCCTTTTGTGGTTCCCGGTGACCCTTCAAGTGGCATTTTACCCAAAATATCAGCAGAAGACCCGGGTGCAAAAGGGGAGGGCGATCACCGCCTGCAGGCATATTGTTTCAGAATGTGCCTGAGCAACCATCCGGAAAACAGGGTGCCTTTTCCTAAACCTGAAAATTATGATCCGTATCAATATGAGCTTTTGGCAAGAATTTTTGAATCAGGATGGAGGGATGTATTCCATAAGTTTGATCCTATTCCTAACCGCAAAACCGACACAAACAACCATGGACCATTCAGCACAGACAACATCGGCATGAACTATGATTATCCGGAGGCATCGTATGAGAGGAGGAGAGAAATCATCAGGGAACACGAAGATTATCAGAAAGGACTCATGTATTTTTTGGCAAATGATGAAAAAGTTCCTTTGGAAATCAGAGAGAAAATGGCTCAATGGGGTCTTGCCGCCGATGAATTCAAAGACAATGGAAACTGGCCGCACCAGATATATGTGCGCGAAGCCCGGCGCATGATTGGCGATTTTGTGATGACGGAAAATGAGATTTTAGGTAAAAGGCCCGTCAATCGTTCAATCGGGATGGGTTCATATGCAATGGATTCCCACAACGTGCAGCGATACATCAAGCCGGATGGCTATGTGCAAAACGAAGGGGATATTGGGGTTAAACCGGAAAAACCATACCAGATTGATCTCGGGGCTATTTTACCAAAAGCAGCGGAGTGCTCAAATTTGCTGGTGGCAGCGGCTGTTTCAAGCTCGCATATCGCATTTGGATCGATCAGGATGGAGCCGGTATTCATGATTCTAGGCCAGAGTGCCGGTACCCTGGCTTGTATGGCCCTGAGCGATAGCAAAGCGCTGCATGCCGTGTCTTATGAAGCGCTTAAAGAAGTTTTACTCAAAGACGGCCAGATATTGAGCATGGATTAAAAAATCAATTAGTTTTGTTCATGTTTAAAAAAAAATATTGCTGATATGAAGCGGATAATATTATGTCTGGCATTTGTGCCATTTTTCGTAAGCCTGTATGCGCAGCAGGTGATGACACCTGAACTTTTGTGGCAACTTGGACGTGTGAGCGCTTTAGGAATCTCAAAAGACGGCCAGTCGATCATTTATAAAGTGAGCACTTTTGATATTGATGCCAATACTTCAACAACAAAGCAGTATATGGTTCCCGTCAGTGGCGGAGAAGCTGTTGAAATTGTGAACGGCGCAAATCTTGTTCACGATAGGAAAATCTCACCCGACGGATCGCATCGAATAGAAGCGAAGGAAGTAAAAGTCTGGAATATTTACGGGAAAGACCACTATCCGGAGCTTGACAAGTCCAATGCCATGATCTATGACGACCTCATGTACCGCCATTGGGATACATGGGAAGACGGTAAATTCAGCCATCTCTTTGTCTATAAAGGCAATGAAGCGCAAGGCCTGGACCTCATGGAGGGTGAGCCGCATAATTGCCCGCAAACTCCTTTTGGCGCCGAGGATGACTATACCTGGAGTACGGATGGAAAAACCATTGTTTATGTAGCAAAAAAGAAAGCAGGTAAGGAATATGCGCTCAGCACCAATACCGATTTATATGCCTATGATTTGGCAACCGGAAAGACGATTAATCTCACCGAAGGTATGCCGGGATACGATACGCACCCGATATTCTCAGCTAAGGGTGCGCTCGCGTGGCTCAGCATGAAGCGCGATGGCTACGAAGCTGACAAAAATGATATCATGGTAAGCATGGACGGGGTAAAATTGAATCTTACCCAGGCCTGGGATGGTACCGTGGATGGGTTTATCTGGAAGGAGGACGGTTCCGGCCTGTACTTTAATGCGGCCATTGGTGGCACAAAGCAACTATTTGAAGTGGATTACCCGGGAAAAACAAGAAAAATGCCGGTAGTAAGGCAAATCACCGATGGGCAGTTTGATGTCACCGGAATTGTGGGTATGGCAGGCGAGCGTGTCATAGTATCACGTACAGACATGAATCACGCTGCGGAGTTGTATTCTGTGCATCCAACTGATGGATCTATGACTCAGCTTACCCATGTCAACGATGCATCCTATGCGTCCATCAAACAGAGTAAAGTCGAAAAACGTATGGTCAAAACCACTGACAAAAAGGACATGGTGGTTTGGGTGATTTATCCGCCCGATTTCGATCCCGCAAAGAAATACCCCACTTTGCTCTATTGCCAGGGCGGGCCGCAATCAGCGCTTTCTCAGTTTTATTCGTTCAGGTGGAATTTCCAGTTGATGGCTGCACAAGGCTATATTGTGGTTGCACCAAACCGCCGCGGCATGCCGGGTCATGGTGTGGAATGGAATGAAGCGATCAGCAAGGACTATGGCGGACAGCCAATGCGCGATTACCTATCTGCAATTGATGATGTGGCCAAAGAATCATATGTGGACCGCGACAGGTTGGGCGCGGTTGGAGCCAGTTTTGGTGGTTATTCGGTTTTCTATCTGGCGGGCATTCATCAAAACCGATTTAAGACGTTTATTGCTCATGATGGTATATTCAATATGAAAAGCATGTACGGCACCACTGAGGAGTTGTTTTTTGTGAATTGGGACAACGGCGGCTCTTACTGGGAAAAAGACAATAAAGCCGCTATGAAAACCTACAATGAGTTCGATCCGAGCAACCTGATTAATAACTGGAATACACCTATCCTTATCATTCAGGGAGGCAGGGATTACCGCGTACCCGACGGACAGGCGTTTGAAGCATTTCAGGCTGCAAGATTGAAGGGCATCAAAAGTCGGTTATTGTATTTCCCGGAAGAAAACCACTGGGTGCTCAAAGCCCAGAACGGACTGGTTTGGCAACGGGAATTTTTCCGGTGGCTGAGCGAAACACTTTAATAAGTGGCGTTTCGTAAATATATATTGCCAAAATCCATGGTCAATTTTACGGGTTAAAATCGTTGGGATACGGACAAATTACTGTTGACATGACACTAGGCTTAGGCATAGCATGACCCTAGTTTTTATCCTTGACTGAGATTCCAAAGAAAACGTGTCCTTTTATCCGGGATTATAAAATTATTGCTTTCTAATTGTTACTTTTTGCTATAGGCAATGCTTATAGCTTAAAAAGATGCCATGGGAATCGAAAGTGAAACTACCTGGATCAACCAAAGCGCCATGGAGGTTTTTCACAGCTATTGGGTCGCTTGTTTTTGCTTTAACTTCCGATGAATAGATCAAATGAATAAACATATAAGACTCTGTAGCCATGAAGCTTTTTAAAAACAATTGGTCACCGTTCGACTCCGAAATTTCAACAGCTGCACTCCCGGATATCATTTTCATGTTGCTGTTTTTTTTTATGGTAGCAACTGCTGTCAAAAAGTCGGAGAATCAAAACAGGCACAAAATCCCGGATTCGAAGCAATTGCAGGAGTTTCAGGAAGGAACGCTTACAAGAGAGATTCGCATCAGTATTTGCGGGAACAACAATAAAGATGGCGCGGAACTTAAAATTCAGGCGGGGGGACAATTTATTGAATTGGAGGACATCATGGCATTTGTTGAACGCGAAAGGGCATCTTTACCGGCACACTACCACGATCAGATCATTATAAGCCTTAAAGTGGATGGTGAGATACCAATGGGAATGGTAGCCGATGTTCAGGCTGAGTTGAGAAAGGCCAACGCCAGAAAGATAGATTATGCTGCGGCAAGTAAAAAGGACTGATTTGAGCTAAATGATATTTTTAAGGAGCTTTTTGAAGAGAGACTTTCCATGATATTCGATTATGGATAAAATTAAATATCCTAACCGTAAGTATCAATGGTCTTTTAAGCTGTTAGCTGATAGTTTTTTCAATAGGGCTCAAATTGTCAAAGAGGTAAACCCAAATCGCAAATATCAAAAGCAAATAAATCCCATGCTCCGTATTTCAAAAAAACAGACAGGTTTTGGATATTCCCTTTTGAGTTATAGAATTTGATTTTTGGTGCCAGAAAGTGATCTCCCGGAGTTTACAGACAGAGTAATGAGGCTGTGATTAAATTTTAACCGGTGTTTTTTTTATTGGATAAAATGCCCATTTTTATTCAATAAACTTTTCGTTTTGAAGTACACAACCTTCTTTTTGATATTAAGCTTATGTGCTAATTACCTGGCAAACGCCACGGAATATCAGTTTCATCAATTCCGTGTGGAGCATGGACTTAAAACGGATATCATTAAGGCAATTGAGCAGGATGCCCTTGGGTTTATCTGGATCGGTACAGATGAAGGCCTCATACAATATAATGGGCATCAATTTGTCCATTATCCCCAGGCCACTGAAAGTCCATATGTTAAAGACCTGATACACCTTCAGGACGGGCGATTGCTCGTTTTAGACGACCTGGGACTTACTGAAATCATTAATCAGGTCGATACGGTGATTTTCAAAAGACTTCTGCCTGGAACGAGAGTACCTACAGATACTTCAACGTGGTACCCGAAGTCGGTATTTCAGGATAGCAAAGGCATTATCTGGCTTGGTGAGCCGCAATCAATTGTCAGGTTCGATGGAAAAACGGTTGAGCGGATGGAGTTTGGCGCAAAGCACAGCTCTTCCAGCTTTGTGCGTTCATTCAGTTTCGCAGAATTGCCGGATGGAAGAATGCTGATTTCGAGTTATAACGGCAGTTTCTTTACTTACGACCAAAGTTCCGGCGCGTTCGTTTTCATGGATCAGGGGCAGTTTGATTCGGAGGTCAACCACATGATATACTGGAATGATAAGGTTTATGTGGCCTGCAATGATGGTATTTACCGGGCAGATTCTATTGGTCAGCAGGATATTTTTTTGACCCAAATTGAAGCGGGTACATACAGCGCCCATCTTTTGCCACTCAATTCAAATGAATTATTTATTTCATCTTTTACAAGTGAGAGTCTGATATATCGGATAAGAGCAGGGTTTAGCGAGGTGCCTTTTAAGCTTACCGTGGTGAATAAAGCCTTTGAATCCGGGGATGGGAATATTTGGTTGTCAACTGAAAAAGGGGTTGTGCTGATGAAACCAAAAATTTTCGACCCGATCCGTACCGACAGTGAGAATATTTATGTAGAATCCATTGCTCTGACGACTCACCATGATACAATTTATTTCTCCAGCAAAGAGCACATCAGGTTGTATCGCAAGGGGGCGCTCCAATCAGAGATTTTTGATATCATAAGGCGCGGATATTTTTTAAGCCTGCAGTTTTTTGAAGAAATGCTCTGGGCTTCCAATGGAATGGATATCCTTGTTTATGACAAGGGAGGAAACATCGTTAAGTCCTGG
>CAYZWN010000167.1:8442-10231 GCA_964482185.1 uncultured Roseivirgaceae bacterium | reverse complement strand
CTGATAGGAATAAGATATACCACAGTTTACCTGGTTATCGAGATATTGCCTTTGGCCTGAAGCATTGATGATTGCTACCTGAGAGCCATCGCGTTCAACTGTATAATTTGAGAAATCATTTGAATCGGTTTGCCAGTCGAGCCTGTTTTGTTGGTTCAGGGCTTCGGTTTGTAGCAGTACACTACATCCGATGTTTGATTGTCGTGTATCTCCATCGCAGGGGTCGAATGCAGTGACGGTGATACAGTAAAAGTTGTCACGAGTATTCAGTCCGGAAATGGTGTAGGAATTTGGATTTGAAATGCGGCTCAACGTGTCAATAATAGTGAAAACCGCCTGGTTTTCATCCGTTATTTCGATGCGATAATTGTTATCAGGCGCCAGGGTATATTCAACTGATATCTGGCCGTTTAGTGGGTCTGAATTCAAAACCCGAATTTCATGGATCATAGCAGCTTGCAGGTCGTTGATCATGTTGAGTCTTTTTGTTGTGGCGGAACAATTGAGATTGGAAAAATCTGTCGATGCCTGCGAGCCATTGATCAATCCTTTGACTGTTACATCATAATTGGCGAAAACCGCATAGGCATGGAATACAGGTGTTCCGGCCGATGTTATTTCCAAAGAGCCATCCCCCCAGTCGATTTCGTAGGCTTCATACAATGTGTCGCGAACAATCACGGCAGCTGAGTTGCCTTTGCAGTTTAGCAGCAAAAACTCCGGGGGGTAATGATTAATAATTTCTATGAAAACCGTGTCTTGACGTGGGTTGGCATTGGCCACAGTTTGAATAATTCTATAAATGCCCGGGCTTGAGTAGGTATGTGTTTCCAGGGTATCGAGAACGGAACCATCCCCCCAATCATAATTGATAGCAACAGTATCAGGAGCGCCTGATAAATCAGTAACCACTACCGTAAATGGATCACAACCTATCTGAGAATTCACCTCAAAACCGGCACTATAATTCGGCTGCGCAAAGAGTGTTGAAGCACTAAATGCCAGAATAACCCAGAGACTAAAAATGTATTTTGCTGTCAATGACAATTCGCAGATTGTTGATGAAAACCTAACGATTACGGGTAAATTTAATTATTGATGCCAATAGTTGACTCATGGTGACTCATTAATTCATGATTCGCCAAGAAAAGTTAAAATCTCAGCCAGCTCCATCTGGCGCTGTTCGCCGGTTTCCATGTTTTTGAGTTGATATTTACCTTCCTTTATTTCATTTTCACCAATCATCAAGACAAATGGAACGCTTTTCTTATTTGCATAATTCATTTGTTTTTTGATTTTGGTCTGATCCGGATAAATCTCACTTTTAATGCCAGCCTTTCTCAAAGCTGTTAGTGCCTTCAGGCCTGCTTTCATAGAGGCAGGGTCGAAATTGAGCACGAGTACTTTTGTCGCACTGCCAAATTGTTTTGGGAAAAGATCCAGCTCTTCCATCACATCAAAAATCCTGTCAACGCCGAACGAAAAACCAACCCCGGATATGCCTTCCAGGCCAAACACGCCTGTAAGATTATCGTATCGCCCGCCGCCGGTCACGCTGCTGGTTATGGAAGCATTGTTTACCCTGACTTCAAGGATGGTGCCTGTATAATAACTCAGCCCGCGTGCCAGGGTCAGATCAAATTCGACATGGTGATTTTCCAGACCAAAATCTTCCAGGAATTCAAACACCTGGTTCAGGTCAAAAATGCCTTTGCTCCCGGCATCTATCGTACTGAGAACATGATCAAGCCGCTCCAGCAACTCGGTCGGGCTGAGGTAGCGCATGCGC
>CAYZWN010000167.1:0-8432 GCA_964482185.1 uncultured Roseivirgaceae bacterium | reverse complement strand
TCCATTTTTTCTTTGTTGGTGCCTTTGATTTCGATAATTGGCTTCAGGTCTGCGATTGCCTGATCTGAAAAACCGCTTGATCGCAATTCATCTTCAACGCGAGCTCTGCCTATTTTATCAAGCTTATCAATGGCCACGCAAAAGGCAGTTTCCTTTCCGCCGGCGCCAACTGATTTTGTTATGGCTGTGAGCAGTTTTCGGTGATTAATGCGGATGGTAAAATCATTGATGCCCAGATTTTGCATCACCTCATTGATCATCAGGATAATTTCAGCCTCGCAAATCAGGGAATCAGTGCCCACCACATCCGCATCGCATTGGTAGAATTCGCGATATCGGCCTTTTTGCGGTCTGTCTGCTCGCCATACCGGCTGTATCTGATATCTCTTGAACGGAAAACTGATTTCATGCTGATTCATCACAACATATCGCGCGAAAGGAACCGTCAGGTCATATCTCAATCCTTTTTCACTTATTTTAGTTGTTAGCTTTTTGCTGTCAGAGGTCAAGGCATCTTCATCAACTTTTGATAAGAAGTCTCCTGAATTCAATATTTTGTAAAGTAGTTGATCGCCCTCAGTACCGTACTTTCCCATTAAGACAGAGAGATTCTCCATGGCCGGAGTCTCCAATGGCTGGTAGCCGAATTTTTCAAAAACAGTTCTGATTGTTTCAAAAACGAATTGCCTTTTAAGCATTTTATCAGGCCCAAAATCTCTTGTTCCCTGGGGGATATTAGGTTTTTCAATCTTCATAAATAAAAATTTCACAAATCTACCATGAGAATCATCAATTAAAAATGATCGGCTGACAAAACCTGTTTCTGTTTTACTTGGCATATCATACGGAATGAGCCTAAAGCCGACATTTTTCACCCTTTAAATTAGTTAAGGAATACTTGTTCTGAAAAAAAAAGAATTATAACTTTGCGCTCCAATTTCTAAAATGTAAAAAAATAGTAAATGATCATTATAAGCGTTAAAGAAAACGAGTCGATCGACAAGGCACTTAAGCGGTTCAAAAAGAAGTTTGAAAAAACCGGTGTTCTGAAAGAAATCAGGCAGAGAAATTTTTTTGAGAAGCCTTCCATAAAAAAAAGAGCCGTCAAGATAAAGGCTGCCTACAAGGAGAAAATGTACGCCAAGGAAAATTATTGATCAATTTCTTTTCTATCGCGTTTCTTTTTTTTATGTTTATCTGACCAGGTAATTCCGGGTTTGAACAAACATGACCAAAGAATTTTTCAACTACATACAATACGAAAAGCGATACAGTTGGCATACATTAATATCCTATCAAAGCGACCTTGAACAATTCAGTCATTTTCTGACGCAGAATTATCCCGAGACAAGCCCTGAGGAAGCCACCCATGCAATTTTAAGAGCCTGGATTATTACACTTTCCGAAAGCGGGCTGAACCCCACCTCAATCAACCGCAAACTTGTAGCCCTTCGGTCATTCTTTAAATTTCTTATTAAAAAGGGAGTAGTGCGACACAATCCTACTGCCAGGCTGGTAAGTCTCAAAGTAAAGAAGAGCATTCCCCATTTTGTTCGCGAGCATGATATGAATGTTCTGCTCGAACATGGTATGATTCCCGATACTTTTGAATCCAAAAGAGATCAGCTTATCATTGAACTTTTATATGGCACTGGTATGCGACTTAGCGAATTAATCGGATTGCGTGACCAAAATGTAAACCTGGTCGGTCAATCTATAAAGGTTCTGGGCAAAAGAAACAAGGAACGCATCATTCCCATAACCGGCAATTTATGTGAAATGGTAAAAATTTATGTTGAATTTAAAAATGAAGCTTTTAAAGGAAACGCAAATGATTATCTATTCGTTTCTAATAGAGGAACGAAGTGTTATCCGATGATGATAGAAAGGATTGTGAAGAAATATTTGCAGGGAGCTTCAGTTGACAAAAAAAGTCCTCACATTTTAAGACATACCTATGCAACACATTTACTGGAGAGAGGGGCGGACCTCAATGCCGTAAAAGATCTGCTTGGACATCAAAGCCTTGCCGCAACGCAGATTTATACACACAACTCGCTTGGTAAACTAAAGAAGGTTTTTGACCAGGCGCATCCTAAAGCTTAATTATTTTTAATTTTAAAATGGTGTATTATGAAATTACAAATGCATTCTATTCGATTTGATGCCGATCAGAAATTGATCGATTTTATACAGAAGAAGGCCAATAAGTTGGATAAGTTTTTCGATAGAATTATTGATGGGGAAGTCTTTATGCGCCTGGATAAAGACGATAATATGGAAAATAAAGTAATTGAAATTAAATTAAATATTCCCAAAAATCAGTTGTTTGCCAAGGAGCGGGCAAGAACCTTCGAAGCTGCATCAGACCTTGCTATTGATGCGCTGCGCAGGCAGATCGTTAAGCATAAAGACAAAATCATTTCGCATTAAAAAGGGGCTTTCGCCCCTTTTTTTTCTTGTTTTGTTGAAGCTTTTACTTACAACCCAAATGCCTGCTTCACCTGATCTACATAATCAAGTTTTTCCCATGTAAATGTCTCAACGGTTTTTGTGAGCGTGGCGCCATTTACCTGAAATGATACTTCTTTTACTTCCGGGGCACGACCCATGTGGCCGTAAGAAGCTGTATCAGAATAAATGGGCTCCTTTAGCTTGAGCCTTTTTATGATGGCCGCCGGGCGCATATCAAAAATGTTCTCAATCTTGCTGGCTATCTGGGCATCGGATTCCTTTACTCTGGAAGTGCCAAAGGTGTTAACATAAATACCCATCGGTTTGGCGACGCCTATTGCGTAAGAAACCTGAACCAGAATCTCGTTTGCTATGCCGGCAGCAACCATATTTTTGGCTATGTGCCGGGTAGCATATGCAGCTGACCTGTCCACTTTAGAGGGGTCTTTTCCGGAGAAGGCACCGCCACCATGCGCGCCCTTGCCTCCATAGGTATCCACAATGATTTTTCTGCCTGTAAGGCCAGTATCGCCATGCGGCCCGCCTATTACAAACTTCCCGGTTGGATTAACATGATATATAATGTCATCACCAAAGAGTTTCTGAAGATCAGCAGATAGGCCACTGGTAACCTTTGGGATCAATATACTTTTCACATCCTCTTTGATTTTATTCAGCATGACTGTTTCCTCATCAAAATCATCATGCTGTGTGGAAACAACAATCGTATGTACCCTGGAAGGCCTGTTATCATCATCATACTCAATAGTAACCTGTGATTTTGAATCTGGCCTTAGATATTTCATGACCTTGCCTTCTTTTCTGATCGCGGCCAACTCAATCAATATTTTATGGGATAAATCCAGCGCAAGGGGCATAAGATTTTCTGTTTCGTTGGTTGCATACCCGAACATCATGCCCTGATCACCGGCACCCTGCTCCATTTCATCTTTGCGTTCTACGCCCTGATTGATATCTGGCGATTGTTCGTGAATCGCTGAAAGCACACCACAGGAATGCGCATCAAACATATAATCGCCTTTGGTATAACCAATTCTTTCAATGGTTTTTCTGGCCACATGTTGCACATCAATGTATGATGTGGTTTTAACTTCTCCACTTATTACGGTTAGACCGGTTGTTACAAGTGTTTCTACAGCGACTTTCGACTGAGGATCGGCTGCGATAAGGTGATCCAGTACGGCATCAGAGATTTGGTCCGCGACTTTATCCGGGTGTCCCTCAGACACCGATTCAGAGGTATATAAATATGACACTTTTAGTATGTTTTATTAATTTTTTGAGAGCGCAAATATAAGCCTAAAAATAATTTTAAAAAGCGGCTGCAAGTTAGCCTTTTGGATATGAGAAATAAAAAAGACATGTATATTAGTTTTTGAGATTCTGGTTTGCACCGTTATCTTTGTTTTGAACTAGCCTGATATCATATCATGTCGAATTATAAAAATCTGCTGGAGAAGCTTTCAGAAGGTATTCTCACAATATCGATCAATCGCCCGGAAAAACGCAATGCACTCAATACACTTACCTTGTCAGAACTCAAAACATGTGTGGAAAATGCGTTGGACACTAAGGAGGTGAAAGGTATGATTATCATCGGAGCTGGAGAAAAGGCCTTTGTCTCCGGGGCAGATATTGCTGAGTTCAAAGAACTAAATGAGCTAAATGGCCGGAAATTTTCTGAAAATGGCCAGGAAATTTTTACTTTGATTGAAAATAGCCACAAGCCAATTATTGCAGTTGTCAATGGTTATGCGTTGGGGGGCGGATGTGAACTTGCCCTTGCATGTCATATTAGAATCGGAACAAATAATGCCTTTTTCGGCCAGCCGGAAGTCAGCCTTGGCCTGATACCTGCTTACGGCGGAACGCAACGGCTTACCCAGACAATTGGCAGAGGAAAGGCGCTTGAAATGATGATGACCGGAGAAATGATCACAGCCCAGCAGGCATATGCATGCGGCTTGCTTAACCACATCGTGGCAACCAGGGAGGACGGACTTTTAAAAGCCAGAGAGATACTTGAGAAAATTTTTAAAAATGCTCCATTGGCAATTGGGATGGTAATCAATTGTGTGAGTTCTGTTTTCAGAACAGATCAAGACGGATTTCAGATTGAAGCCAACAGCTTTGCAAACTGCTGCAAAACTCAGGATTTTATAGAGGGCACAACGGCATTTCTCGAAAAAAGAGCACCGGAGTTTACCGGCGAATAGCCACCTGACATTGTATGGGTAAATTTCGAAAACTTGCCGGCGAAACAGCAATATATGGTCTGAGCAGCATTGTTGGCAAAACTATCAATTTTGTACTTGTCCCATTCTATACCTCCGCTGCCATACTCAATGTTGCCGAATACGGTGTTGTCACAGAATTATATTCTTATGTTGCAGTCCTGAATGTGCTCTACCTGTATGGGATGGAAACGGCATATTTCCGCTTCACTTCCAGGAGTCAAAATTCGGAGCAGGAGATTTATAATAATGTTTTTTCATCGATATTAATTACAACTCTTCTGCTGACACTCTTGATGGTGAGTAGCGCAAAGCCATTTATCCATTGGCTTGAATATCCCGGGCAGGAAAGATTCATCTACTGGCTGGCCGCGATCATCGCGATTGATTCTGTTATGGCGATTCCTTTTGTAAGGCTCAGATATGAAGGCAGGGCAAAACAGTTTGCCACATTCAAGCTCATTAATATTTTCCTGAATGTCGGACTCAACTTGTTTTTTCTTTATTTCTGCAAAAATATTTGGGCTGGTGCGTTCCTTCCCGGCCTGAAAGGCATCATAGGCTTGGTTTATAACCCGGCTTTTAACGTAGAATATGTTTTTATTTCAAATCTTCTGGCCAATGCGGCGTACCTTTTATTGCTTTTTAAGGTTATCAGAAACGTAAGGCTTACTTTTTCCAGAAGCTTACTTTGGCCTATGCTTGTTTATGCATTTCCACTGTTGCTTTCGCAATTAGCGGGAAATTTTAACGAGATGTTTAGCAGGATGATGCTAAAGAAAATTCTTCCTGATGGCTTTTATGAAGGTTTTACAAACCAGGAAGCACTTGGGATTTTTGGTGCTTGTTATAAAATATCAATGTTCATGACACTGGCCATTCAGGCATTTCGCTTTGCTGCCGAGCCATTTTTTTTCAGGGAGTCTCAGGTGTCTGACAACAAACAAACCTACGCCAAGGTGTTTCTTTATTTCGGGATATTTGGCGTTTTTTCTGTGCTTGCAATCAGTCTGAATCTCGACATTATTAAGGTGATTGTTTTAAGAAATGAGGCATATTGGACCGGACTACACATTGTGCCGATTTTGCTCTTTGCCAGCCTTTTTCTTGGTCTTTATTACAATTTATCTATTTGGTTCAAGATCAGTGATAAAACCATTTTTGGCACATATATTTCAGTATCTGCGGCAATCATAACTATAGTTCTGAATTTTTTGCTTATCCCGATCATTGGTTATCTTGGATCTGCCATAACAACGCTCGTGGTGTATTTATATATGTGTATTTTCGCTTACTACACCGGGCAGCGATATTATCCAGTGGCGTATAATTTAAAGAGGTTAGGGGTTTATTTAGTTGTTGGCGTATTTTTGCTCATAGCCGGATGGAATCTGAATTTTCAGGATTTTTATATAAACCAATTTTTCAAGGAGTTGATAGTCATTGCTTTTGCAATTTCAATTTACTTATCTGAAAAGAGATCGTTAAGACGTGGATAAGTTTTGTGCTGTAATTTTTGTAAGCGGCAACCGAATTGAAATGTTCATTTTCTGATCGGTACTTACGCGATGACCTGTGCGCTTATAAATTATTTTATCACCACCGAATTAATCACTACATTTGCACTCCCGATTTGTTTCAGGTACAGAAATTAGCTTAGCAGGATATCAATAAAATATGAATATTATTATTCCGATGGCCGGGATGGGAAAACGCTTGCGGCCACACACCCTCACCACACCAAAACCACTCATACCTATTGTTGGAAAACCAATTGTTTATTGGCTCGTGCATGATATTGTTGAAGTATGTTCTGAGAAAATAGAAAACATTGGCTTTGTGATCAGCAAATCGTTTGGGGAAACAGTTGAAAACGAATTGTTAGTCATTGCTCAAAAATTAGGTGCCAAAGGACATTTATTTTACCAGGAAGAGCCCCTGGGCACAGCGCACGCCATTTATTGCGCTGCAGAGATTCTGAACGGACCAACCATTGTTGCTTTTGCTGATACACTCTTTAAAGCGAATTTTAAATTGGACGCAAAACAGGATGGAATTATTTGGGTGCACAGAGTAGAAGACCCTTCAGCGTTTGGAGTGGTGAAGTTGGATGCTCAGGGAAGCATTGCAGATTTCGTCGAAAAGCCGGCAGAATTTGTATCCGATCTCGCAATCATCGGAATTTACTATTTCAAAAATGGGGAGCGCCTGAGAGATGAGATCAAAATTTTGATGGATAACAAAATTAAGGATGGAGGCGAATATCAACTGACTCGCGTACTTAAAACCCTAAAGGAAAAAGGCACCGTATTTATGCCTGGACAGGTTGATGATTGGCTGGATTGCGGCAATAAGCAGGCAACTGTCGAAACGCACAGGGCTTATTTCAACTTTATGAGTGAAAAAAGAATAGTTAGTAATACTGCCCGTATCAGTAATTCCGTTTTGATAGAACCGGTATATTTAGGAGAGCATGTTGAAATAGAGTATGCGGTTTTAGGTCCGTATGTTTCCGTTGGCGATAATTCGAAAATCGTGGAATCAAGAATCCAAAATTCTATAATTCAGAAAGATAGCCAAATTAAAAATGCAAATCTCGCTAACTCTATGCTTGGTAATTTTGTTACCTTTGAAGGTAAAGCAACAGATCTAAGTGTTGGCGACTACAACACTATTTCTCAGTTTTGATCAGTAAGTTATGAATATGAAGGTTTTTCGGTACGTAGCAACAGGAATCATACTATTCTCGGTTGTTTTGTTTACCAATGATGCAAGCGCGCAAAAAAAAGGCAAAAAAAAGGAACAGATTCAGCAAAATACCACACTGCCGGTTGTAAGCAAGGAGATGAAGCAAAAGGCAGAGATGTTCCATACCGAGGCTGAGAAATACTATATTCTCGAAGATTTCCCAAAAGCTTTTGTACTATATCAGCGCTCATTAGAGCTCGATCCTCAAAATGCTACCGCATATTACAGGTTGGCGGAAATTTATATGAAGAGCGATGACCTTCAAAAGGCGGCATTCAATGCAGATAAGGCCATTCAAATGGATCCGTCAAATAAGTTTTTCTATTTATTGCTTTCGGAGATTTACACAAAACAATCTGCTTTTGACCAGGCTGCCAGGGTGTACGAGCAAATGATTGAAAAGTGTGAACAAACCGACGAATATCTTTTCGAACTTGCCGCATTGTATATCTATCAGGAAAATTCGGCCAAAGCCCTTGAGGTGTATAACCAGATCGAAGAGCGATTTGGGTTGAATGAGCAAGTGACGGTGCAAAAGCAAAAATTATATTTGAAACAAAGCGATCTTGAGAAGGCACTTGATGAAGGCCAAAAGCTCATCGATGCTTTTCCTGGTGAGCCAAGGTACATCCTGATGATGGTGGACTTACTAATATCAAACAACAAAACAGATAAAGCTATACCTTATCTTGAGGAATTACTCATCACAGATCCGGACAATTCACGCGCTTTACTGATGCTGGCGGATATCTACCGGAAAAAAGGAGATGCTGAGAAATCAAATATTTACCTGAACAAAGCATTTGAAAAACCTGATTTGGAAATAGAACCCAAGCTGCAGGTACTCGCTGGCATGATGCAGAACCTTCCAAATATCGATCTTCAGGTTTTATCTCAAAGCCTGGCTCAAAAAATACTGGAGGCACATCCCAATGATTTCAGGGCGTACGAAATCAATGGAGATCTTGCAATGAA
>CAYZWN010000166.1:0-10238 GCA_964482185.1 uncultured Roseivirgaceae bacterium | reverse complement strand
TGCTGTAAAGCCAGGAAGTCCGGATGATTATGGTGCGGGGGTTGGTTTTGAGCGCAATGTGTTCCCCCTCCAGCTTAGTGATGCCATACACGCTGACAGGATCGGGTTTTTCGTCTTCACTGATTGGCAGGAACGAATTGCCTTTAAAAACAAAATCCGTTGAAATATGAATGAGTGTAGTCTGTTGGATCGTGCACGCCTCGGCAAGATTCTGTACGGCCTCCACATTAACAGCGCGCGCCGCGGTCACATCTTTTTCAGCCTTATCCACTGCCGTATAGGCAGCACAATTGATGCAGTAATCGATTTTATTTGAATTAAAAAAAGCATTTACATCTTCCGCTCTTGTAAGGTTAAGTTCTTCCACATCCGTGAAAATAAACTCAAATGGCTCATAGGTTGCAATCACCTTCAATTCCGATCCAAGCTGTCCGTTCGATCCTGTTACCAGGATCCGAACTTTATTTTTCTGGCTATTCATCAATTACGGGATTCATAATATTCTAAAGCCCGAAATTATATAAAATTTCCATCTGTTGGCAGAATCTGACAAACCGAATACAATATCAATTGATTAACGAATGAAAAAGGCCGCCCCACAGAGCAGCCTTTTTATCCTTAGAAAAATTTATTTAACCCAAAATTATCCAATCTTGATGGTTCTGGAAGGTTTTGGCTTCACTTCTTCCCTTTTTGGCAGCACGATGTGCAGGATGCCATTGTTGTAACTTGCCTTTACCTTATCGACATCTACCTGGTTTTCCGGCAGGTTGAATGTCCGCTTAAATTCGCCATAACTAAATTCCCTTCTGGTGTAGCCTTCATATTCGCTGTCATTTTTACCTTCTCTTTCTGAAGAGATCGTCAGCACGTCATTTTCAACTTCAACTTTGAAATCTTCTTTGCCAAGGCCAGGGGCAGCTACTTCCACAACAAACTCATTGTCGTTTACTTTGATGTTCACTGCCGGCAGCGAAGCGCCATAGGCGTTGTTGGCATTTGTCCAACCCATCAGGTCTTTCACAAAGAAATCATCAAAGAAAGAAGGTACATTGGGAAACAATCCGTTGGTTCTTTTTACTAGTGTCATTTTTTTAATTATTTAAAGTTTAACATTTTTTTCATTTGCTGTTAAGCCACTTTGCAATTCCTGTACCATTGAACTTTTTATTGGATTTGCAAGTATATTCATGACATAGTGTCTCTTTTATAAAGTTTATTTGTCAATAATACGTCATTGTGTCTTGTTTATGTGTAATGATTTGAATGCTATTTTAAAACTGTGATGAAATTTCACAAACTCTTAGCGTGGCATAAGTTGCAGTATTCCAAGAGCAGGCTTGTCGGAAAAAGCACAAGGGCAGATGAGTGGCCTAATAATAGGAAATTCTGATCGCTTTCAAAAGGATTGGTATTTTTTCATTATTTGGTATATTCAGACCATTATAACCCCTACGGAAACTAAAATAACAGTACGGACTATGACTGAACCTGAGCTTTTGAAATATCCAATTGGAAAATTCGAGCTGCCTCAACGCATAACTATTGAATCAGTGAATCGATGGATTGATGAAATCGATCACCTTGCGGTAAAATTGAGAAAGCTGGTCGAAGGACTTGCTCCTGATCAACTTGAACTGACATACCGGCCGGGAGGCTGGGCAATTCGCCAGATTGTGCATCATTTAGCCGACAGCCATATGAATAGCTACATCAGGTTCAGGCTGACCCTAACAGAAGATTGCCCCACTATAAAACCATACTCAGAAGATAAATGGGCGGAATTGCCGGATGCCAAACATGGAAATATTGAGGTATCGCTAATCCTGCTTGAAACCCTCCACATGAGATGGGTTTTGTTGCTGCGGGCGTTGGGTGTTAAGGAACTAAGCCGAACCTTTATCCATCCGGAAAATGGCAAAACCCTCAGGCTGGATGAGAATATTGGCTTATACGCATGGCATGGAAACCATCATCTTGCTCATATAAAAAGCGCTTTGCAAGCCGGAAAAAAAGTATAGGTGAGTTTTAAAGCTTTACTAAAAAATACCTTTCGACAAGGTACCGCTATTTTAAAATTCAAAAAATCCAACCCGCAATAATTAAGAAAACAGACCAGCCAAATGTGACAATTCTCATCTCAATGATTACATTTTTTGGCTTACCGTTCAGTTTTTTCAGTTCCTCCAGTAACAGACCTTCACTTAAGTGCGCCCGATTATAGGAGCTTAAAATAAGACATTAAAACTCAACACTAATGTATTGAATGCCTTAGGTTATGGCTCAATTATAAATTTTGTATAGGAGGAAATGTCATCTTGCTCCAACTGCAAAATAAACAAGCCCGGCGAAATAACCGGTTTTTGCGCGTCCAATGAAACCGGAATCTCATTGCTGCCTTCGCTCAAAAATACATTTTCGAGGATGGTGCGCTTTCTTCCCGCCATATCAATAATATAAATATTAGCGTGCCCTGAAGCAGGACTTGAAAACTTAACTACTGCCTCACGTCTTGCCGGATTTGGGTAAATTTTCATTTCTTCAATTCTTTCATGCTGTGCTGGCGCGGTAGTAATCACGCCCATGTTTGGGCCTCCAGGGGTACCATAACCGTTTGAAGCTACCCAATTTGAAGGTTGATTGTTTTCGATGAAAGCATTCTTCAGGGCAAGGGTCGCCCCTGTACCATTGGCTTCTTCCGGCCAGGGCGCAGAACTACTGTAGCATACTTCATCTATTTTTGCCCCCTGGTTTGTAAACAATCGGACACAGTCTTGATGACTTCCCAGTCCAAAATCCATTTCACCATCGACAATTTCCACATCAGGGAAGCCGGCTTTAAATTTATCTCTGTTCCTGCAAATCACCAGAAATTCTCCGGCACTCATAACTGTATTTTCAGGAAACACAAAAACATGGTCATTGTCGTCATCCTTAAGCCTCCAGCCTGAAATATTCACCGAATACCCGCTTGCATTGAACAGCTCGACCCAGTCCCCGACATCAAATATATCAGCGCTTCGATAGTTAATCTCATTGATCACAATTTTCAGATTTGAATCACTTACAGGTTCAAACACCGCAGTAAGATTCAGATTTTCAGAGGCGGTGATGGTAAGCTTTTCTGATTTGTTGTTTTCAACATCTTTCCATTCAACAAATCTGTAACCTGGGCCGGGAATTGCCTCAAGCCTCACTGGGATATTATTAAAATAAATGCCATTCCATGGGAAATTTTCAATTTCAAGGGTATTCAGTTTAACATGACCAGAACCTTCAGTTTTAATATTCAAATTGAATGTGCCGGAAATACCAAAAACACTCCGGATATGATTTCTGACATGGCCTCGCCTTGCCCGGACAAAGGTGCGCATCGCGGTGATCCGGTCGTTCCAATACCACATGCTTCCATTCCACCTTTGCATATGCGCAGGCATCTCACTTTCAATTTCCTTTATCATCTCGTTTAAATGGCCTTCGAGTACTGCAGGATCAAAAATGGTATTGAGGTTGTCGGCAAAAGCATTGATAAAATCATGTTTAAATGATGTATGCTTCACAAGATTGCGAAGTAAAAATGTTGACCAGGGAGGATTTGGCCAGCCCGGACCATTTGGCTCCATGGCGAATTGCAGCGTATTGAATGATTGATTGTCATTGGACCATGTATTGATCCCGAAGTCTGAATCGTACATGATCCACTTCCATTTGGAGGTAGTATTGCGCTCACGCCAGTATTTCATATTATTCCCGGGCCAGTCGCGGTTATCTATAAATATCTCTGCAAGCTGGTAGTTGATAAAATTCGGGATATCCATCATGGTTTTTATATATTCATAATGCTGGTCAAGAGCCAGATTATTGGATTGAATATAACTGATCATGGCCTCGTAATGATCAGAAGAGCCTCTTACAACTGTGCCGTTGCCTTCAAGTATATCAATCATATCTTCCTCAATACCATGATTTGAGGCGATAAACTCCTCATTCACTTTTTCCCGAATATTCTGGATTCCCCAGTAATTTCCATTGATATATACAACCGCAGGCCGGTAAGCTTGCTGATCGAGACCAAGGGTAGATGTAACCCTGTTACAAAAAGCATCCCTGATCATGGTGTTGTTAAAATCATTCCCGGAGTTGCGCAATACGATCGTTTCGAACCTGTCGATTGGTTTTTGCTTAAAAATTTTATAATCAATACCATCATACCCATATGATTTCCTCGTATGGATGGAGATGGATTTTTGTGCCTGGCCCCGGCTCCACGACCCAAAAATTTTAATACCGGCATCTATATGAAATGCCGCAGCACCATCGGGCTCATACATGGTGATATGGGCAGGCCGCTCCCAGTCCTCCCAGAAGTTGGCACCAAAGTGCGGATAATCAGAAGATGCATTACTTCCCATCACATATATCCCATAGTCGTTATCCCAGAGATTGTGTGGATCGGTATTCACAAACACAACGGGCAAAGTGTGGCTGGCATTGATCAGGTATGAATTTGATATGACCTCACCTGGCAGAAATCCACTTTTTATAACACGTGCCCGCACGGTGCGCGATAAATTCATGAAGATTGGATTGGAATAAAAAAGACTCTGTGCATTTGGCTCGCTTCCGTCGGTTGTATAAAAAATACTATCACCGGGATGCTCTGATGACAATTGAAGCGTGATGCTGCCGCTGTATTTTCCTCCCTCGTGCGAAAATGTGACGCCGGGCAGATTAGTGGTATCATATCCAATGGTGACATTGGAAAATCCGGGTGTGGGTTCATTAAAAAAGTGCCAATGATCATCACCATCCGGCTGCCTGCCTAACGAGGCATCTGCCCGGATAGATCCTGTAAAAACCGAATCTACAGTATTGCCATCTGGATCAGTAAGAGTTATTGTTTCACCAGCTGAAGCGATTTTGAAATTGGTATGCAAACCAATAGGCACAAAATTGATGAGATTCGATATGGAGATCTCAAAACCGGGATGCTGATGGTATCCAATGGTAAAGAATGGAATGGCCGAGAGGTCTGAGGATGAGATACTATGGTTATGCACCTGGATAGCTAACACATTTACACCATCCGAGAGATAATCAGCAACATTTTCAATTATAAAAGCATCGGGGTGACCACCCTGGTACATTTTAGCCTCATGGTAATAATTATTGGCCGGTGCGTTCCAGGGAGTTTGTTCGCCAGGATTACCAATATTAGCCCGGGCCACTTCAACCCCGTTGATGTATGCAATGAAAGCATCATCAAAATCGATATGCAGATAAGCCTGGGCCACATCGTCTTTATCATCAACTATAAAAGTTTTTCGTATGAATACGGACATGGTGGGTTCAATAACCGTGGCATCATCACCATCGCCATATCCGAATCCGCTTGGCCCTGAGTACCATCCGCTGTCATCAAAACCCAAACCTCGCCACGTGGTGGGCAACTCTGATCCGGGCACGATATAACGCCATTCATCGCCCATATCAATGACGGTATGCCAGTGCAAAACAGGATTTTTGAGATCAAGACCTGAAGCAAAAACAAGTAAATGGCTTTTTGGAGAAATAGTAACTGCGGGGAAAGTCCATTTGTACGGATTGTCGCTTTTATCCGATAGTCCGTAATGCTCCAGGTTTATCGCTTCGTCATCGGAATTGTACAACTCTATCCAATCAGGGGCGTCACCAGTATGATCATAAATTGTAGATCTGTTGGAAGATTGTACTTCGTTGATCCGAAGATTTTGCGCGTGTCCATTTGCTAATATTCCAAAAAAGATCAGCAATACTAAAAAGTGCCATTTTACCATAAGCTCAACATCAAATCAGTGCCTTCTGCCAGGTTTAAAAAGTTAAGGATTCATTCTATAAAAATTGATTTCAAAATTGCTCAAAGAACGACGCATCTATATTTTCGGGGGTAGCAATATCGCTTATTTTGCGCTCGCCGCGATCCCCTGCCAGTAATATTTCACCAAACTTTTGATAACCGACCCATGGTGTAATGAAATTCGGTGTGTCCATATCATTTTCTCTGTAAAAGGCCCATTGCTTCACCAGGTTATCGGATTTGTCCACCCACACATGATACTTATTTTGGGGCGTATTGCCTACCTCCCTGAAGGTAAGTTGCAGCACATCTGCCTTTCCCCCGGCCTGAGTTGTGTCTTCACCAACATATTTTAGCGTTACACCTGAGTCTTTGAGTTTGAACGGCATAAAAAGCCAATACGCGTCATTGATCCATATGCCCTTGCCCCTATCGAGATATTGAGACGCGGAGTCAGGATGCACCATTTCAGTGCCATTTTTAGAAACTTTTCCGCTGTTGTCATTGATATTGACCAATATTATCAGGCTGTCCGCTTCGTGAAATTTGATACGCACATCGCCGGCATGCTTATCCCACCACAATGATCTGCGTCCAAAAAAATTCCACGTCAGAAACCGGGTTTTATCCCAGTTTTTGCGCCCTCCCATGGCAATCATCACCTTGTCGGCAATTTCAATTGCTTTGGCATCTGAACCTGCCAGGTCGAAACCCTCAGCGGGAGGATTGTTATCGGATGTGTTATCAGATTTGTAATCCGAACATGCAATGGCCATCATGGCAAAAATAATAAACGGAATAATGTTCTTCATTTCTCATCAATTAAATGTGGAAGCATAAAATTAAGGAATTTATCTGATACTGATGCAAAGCCCTTTTTTCTAATAAAAGGAAGGTATTTATTCAAAAAGGAGCATTTTATCCGGAAGCGGTATAAATGTGTTTGGATTGATTATTAAATATGATCGGTATTCAGGGCTGCGTTTAGCCAAACTTCTTTATTTTTACGCTTTATTATCTAAACAAATAGTCATGAAACGCCTAATTTCGTTTTTTTTACTTCCAGGACTCTTATTTATGAACTTGACAGGATGCAATACCATTACTCAAAAGGATCTGAATGAAGAAATGATCATCCCAAAGCCGGCCTCGATTATTTCAACAAATAGTTCATTTAAGCTATTACCCAACTCATCGATTTATTATCAGAGTGATTCTGAAGAGTTGAAAGCTCTTGGAGAGTACCTCATTAATCTGCTTAAACCCTCAACGGGATACAATCTTCAAATCGAAAAAGCTGCTCAAAATCCAGTGAAGCACGGCATAAATCTGCTGTTAACCGATAACCCCGAGCTTGGTGAGGAAGGTTATGAACTGGTCATTGGCATTGACCTGATAACCATCACCGCCAACAAACCTGCAGGGGTTTTCTATGGCGTACAAACCTTGCGACAACTCTTCTCTCCCGAAATTGAAGCCCTGGAACCCCATAAAGGTCCGTGGGAAATTGCAACCGGAACCATCAGAGATATGCCGGTCTATGCATACAGAGGCGCCATGCTGGATGTGGCAAGGCATTTTTTTGGTGTAACTGATGTCAAAAGATATATCGATTTGATTGCCGCCTTTAAATTGAATACACTTCATCTGCATTTGTCTGACGACCAGGGATGGCGCATTGAGATAAAATCATGGCCAAAGCTCACTGAAATTGGCGGAAGCACCAAGATTGGCGGAGGCGAGGGTGGATTTTACACGCAGGAAGAATACAAAGAATTGGTAAATTACGCCGCAGCGAGATACATCACCATCATTCCCGAAATCGATATGCCAGGACATACCAATGCTGCCCTTGCGTCTTATCCGGAATTGAATTGTGATAAAAAACCCAGAGAGCTCTATACCGGCATGGAAGTGGGGTTCAGTACTTTGTGCGTAGATAGTGAAATTACCTACCAGTTTATTGATGATGTGGTGCGCGAAATTTGTGAATTAACCCCAGGCCCTTATTTCCATATAGGTGGAGATGAATCGCACGTGACGCCTATGGAGGATTATATCCCGTTTATTGAAAGAACACAGGATATCGTAGTTAAATATGGCAAAAAGGTGATCGGCTGGGATGAAATTGCCCATGCAAAGCTCGTTCCGGGAGCCGTGGTTCAGTTCTGGGCAAAAGCCGAAAATGCGGTATTGGGCATCAAGCAGGGCGCAAAAGTGTTGATGTCACCTGCGACAAAGACCTATCTGGATATGCAATATGACTCCACCACCAGATTGGGACTGCATTGGGCTGCATACATTGAAGTGGATGAAGCTTATAACTGGGACCCCGCTAATTTCTCCCCTGAAATCAGGCAGGAACATATACTTGGCATTGAATCGCCTTTGTGGACTGAAACCATAACCAGCATGGATGACATAGAATACATGGCTTTCCCACGGATACTTTGCCACGCAGAAATCGGCTGGACAAAAGCTTCTGACAGAAACTGGGAAGAATTTAAAAATCGCCTGGGCATTTTCTGCAAAAGACTCGACGCCATGAATATCAATTACTACCCTTCAACCAGGGTCCCGTGGGAATAGTCTGATGACCTATCCTGGACAAGCAGAAGCCAACTAAAATATAATGAATACTGAACAAGGATTGCCGAATGATAAATTGTTTGTCGCTTCGGTCTTTTTCATTCCATGTTCAGTATTCGTTTCTTCAGAAAGAACTTTTTACCAAAAATGGAAAACTTTTTAATCAGATCCATTTCAATTTACCTTGTCGGCATTACCGGTATCTGGAAAGCAATTCCAGTAGGAATACTGCTGAAAGCCCACCCTGTTGAAACAGCCTCCTTTACCGCGCTTGGATCCATCACCACGGTTATTGTTCTGAATTACTTTGGAGAAAAAGTGAAATTGTGGGTTATTAAGAAATGGAGCGCCAAGAAGCTTGAAAGCAAAAAAGGCCGCTTTACTCATATAATGAACAAATACGGCAATGTCGGCCTTGGGATAATCTGCCCCGGATTGTTCGGGCCAATCACCACGATAATTGTCGGGCTTTTGGTTATGAAAAAAACATCCGCGCTGATGCCTTACCTGATTGCAGGCATTACAGCCTGGTCATTTGCCCTTACATGGATAGCCGTGTCGGGCATACATGTTATCGGAAAGATTATTGACTTCTGATGTATCATTCCAAATTACAGGCCGATTAACCGTAATTTGATTTTTTTATGGAGCAAAATCGAATTATTGCAAACGTCTGGTGATTTTGGGATTGTAATGTTTTGATTTTTAATTTATTATCAACTCAATAAAATTTTCCGTAAAATTTTGAATGTCCGAATCAATTGCATTAAATTGAGAAATTATTAACCATTAGTAAGAGCATTAAACGATTGGCCTGGAACCAAACGTATTCACAGGCAGAAATATGGATGAAATAAATCCAAAAAATTAATATCACAACTTTCTAATTTACCTTAAACCAATGTATTTACCATGAGCCACAATCAATTGTACCGTGCAATTAATTGCAGTAAAGACTTATTGAATAAGTCGATTATCTTAATACTCCTTTCCATAACTTTATTAAACAGCACCTCACTTCACGCACAAAATCAAAAAGAGATCGAACTCATTGTCGAGTGCGTACAATATGTCGGAAACGGGAAGTAAAAAGCAAATTTTGGCTACAACAACCCAACCAAAAAAAGCGTAACTGTATCTGAAGAAAACAGTTTTGTAACCTTCAATTACGGTCAATCCAAGAAATCAGCAATCAATTCATTTCAACCTGGCAGGCAGTACAATGCCTTCAGCCAGGAATTTGACAAAAACGACAAATGTGAATGGATACTGACATTGCCTGATGGCACCACTAAAATAAAATCTTCCAGCATAAATTCCGTACACTGCCCGACAACCGGCATTGAGCCTTACTATGATCCAACACTTAAGGTAGATGATCTGATAGGGTCAGAACTAACATCGCTTTACAACAACAGAAGATCGGAGTCTGATAGTATTTTTCAAATCGCAGACAACAGTGTCCTTATTGATATTATCGTGCGTGCAGGGTCGGTAAATGCGGTTTTGAACTTACTGAGCAACACATACGGCGTAACCCCCTTACTGGTAAGCATCAATGAATTGATAATCACAACCTTCTTCCCTATTGATTTTCTGATAGAACTGAATTCACGACAGGATATAATTAATTTTGTTCGACCGGTATTTACTCCAATAAGCAATACTACAGGCGTTGTCACACAAGGTGATGCAACTCAGAGATCTGATGTAGCGCGCAATAAATACAACCTCAATGGGCAGGGAATTAAAATAGGTGTATTGTCCGACAGTTATAATAAACTTGACGGAGGGATTCACGAAGCCCTGGATG
>CAYZWN010000165.1:0-10309 GCA_964482185.1 uncultured Roseivirgaceae bacterium | reverse complement strand
TTAAAATCTATGCTAATTTAACATTAACTGCATTCAATCCTTTACGTCCTTCAACAAGTTCGAATTCAACTTCATCATCATCTTTGACCTCATCAATCAGGCCGGAGACGTGTACAAAATACTCTTTGTTTGTTTCATCTTCCACAATAAACCCAAAGCCTTTGGACTCATTAAAGAATTTAACTTTACCTCGATTCATTTAAATAGAAATTAATTTAACATGTTACAAAGTTAAAATTATTTCGATATGAATGATCAAAATGAAAATAAATTTTAATGGCATTGCATCATTATTTATGCTGATTAGCCATGTATCAGCCTATTTTTCTCATTCTCAAACTTTTTGGTGTTATCTCCAGGTATTCGTCATCTTTGATGTATTCCATCGCTTCCTCAAGCGAAAACACAATCTTCGGAACAATCTTCGCGTTGTCATCAGATCCTGCTGCGCGCATGTTGGTCAGCTTTTTTCCTTTGATCACATTCACCTCCAAATCGTTGTCACGGGTATGTTCACCAACAACCTGGCCTTTATAAATCTGTTCACCGGCTTCGATAAAAAATCTGCCTCTGTCCTGAAGCCTGTCGATGGCATAGGTGAGCGCCATGCCATTTTCCATGGACACAAGGGAGCCTTTGGTTCTTGAAGTGATATCACCTGCATAAGGTTCAAAGCTTTTAAACCGGTGGGTCATGATGGCCTCTCCGGCCGTGGATGTCAACATGATGTTTCTCAATCCGATAAGTCCTCTGGATGGAATAACGAATTCGAGGTGCTTCAAATCTCCCTTAGGCTCCATGACATGCAGGAGGCCTTTCCTTTGGGTGACCAGTTCAATTACCCTGCCTTCAGAGATCTCCGGTACATCTATGACCAGGTATTCAAATGGTTCACATCTTTTTCCCTCAATCTCTTTGTAAATCACATGCGGCCTTCCGACCTGAAGCTCATATCCTTCACGACGCATGGTTTCTATTAATATGGAAAGATGAAGTATCCCCCTGCCATAAACCATAAACTTATCTTCAGAGCCTGCTTCTTCAACGCGTAAAGCCAGATTCTTTTCAGTTTCCTTAAACAAACGATCGCGCAGGTGTCTGGAGGTGACATACTTGCCCTCCTTGCCGAAGAAGGGCGAATTATTAATTGTGAAAAGCATGCTCATCGTTGGCTCATCTATTTTGATGCGGGGCAATGCTTCTGAATTGTTTAAATCTGTTATTGTATCACCAATCTCGAAATCATCCAGACCGACAATCGCGCACAAATCGCCACTTCGCACCTTTTTCACTTTCTCCCGCCCAAGACCAATAAATACATAAAGCTCCTTGATCCTCACTTTCTTATTGCCGTTGTTCCGTGTGGCAAGCACATAGTCTTTGCTCTCTTCAAGGTCGCCGCGAAAAACACGACCAATGGCAATCCTGCCAAGAAAATTTGAAAAGTCGAGGGTTGTGATTTGCATTTGCGCATCGCCCTGCCTGTATGGCGCTTCGGGTATTACATCGAGGATCGTATCAAGCAATGGCCTGATGTTATCCGTTTCTTCATTCCAGTCGTGGTTCATCCATCCGTGCTTTGACGATCCGTAAAGTGTTCGAAAATCCAGTTGATCCTCCGAAGCATCCAGGTGAAACATCAGGTCAAAAACTGCTTCGTGAACCTCGTCGGGCCGGCAGTTTTCCTTATCTACCTTGTTGATGACGACAATTGGCTTTAATCCCAGCTCTATGGCTTTGCTCAGCACGAATCTGGTTTGCGGCATCGGCCCTTCGAAAGCATCAACCAACAATAACACACCGTCAGCCATTTTGAGCACGCGCTCTACTTCACCTCCGAAATCCGCGTGACCCGGTGTATCAATCAGATTGATTTTGACATTTTTATAACTTACCGAAACATTCTTTGACAGAATGGTTATTCCCCTTTCTCGCTCCAGATCATTGCTGTCCAGAATCAATTCACCCGTTTCCTTCCTCGTGTCCAGCGTTTTGCACTCATGGATGATCTTATCGACCAGTGTTGTTTTGCCATGATCAACGTGCGCAATGATGGCCACATTTCTAATAGATTGCATTTTTTTAATTGCCCAATTTTTTGAAGCCGCAAAAGTACGCATAGTGTCAGGATAAATATCTCCCAAATGAATAATTATTATACTTTTATCAAATGAATGAATTTCAAAGTATGTTTGATCGATATAAACTGATACTAAAATGACCCATATGAATGCACTTCAAATGGAAACCCGCCAAATTGAGTTTAGTAGCAAGGGATATACCCACATCATCGACATCACCGAAAAGGTGCAAAGCGAAATCATGCAATCCGGATTTACGGAAGGCAATGTTACCTTGTTTGCCGTTGGAAGCACGACTGGCTTAAGCACCATAGAATATGAGCCTGGCCTGGTGAATACCGACATCGCTGAGATGTTTGATAAGCTGGCGCCTTATAGCGTGCCCTATGCGCACAATCAGACCTGGGGCGATGATAACGGGGCGGCGCATGTTCGTTCCACGCTCATGGGCAGTTCGCTTGTCGTGCCGTTTGTACATTCTGAACTTACTCTTGGCACCTGGCAGCAAATTATATTTATTGACTTTGATACAAGACCACGTTCCCGTAAAGTAATCGTGCAAATTCTTGGCAAAAAATCAGAATAGCTTTGCTTATATTAATGTATTTAGTGACTAATTTTCCCCAAGAATCTCTACATCAAACACAAAATACCTGGTATCACCCAGCCAGAAAAAGTTTACATATTTCTCATGGTACATCAGTTTTACGCGTCGTCCATTGAGAATTGCCTGATCAATTTTGTTAATCACACTGTCGGCTGACGTGCGTACTGTGAAGTCCCAGGTTGTGGGGATGGCGCCTTCCGGGCTGTTGGTAAGGCCACCAATATTAAGTGTGCCTTCGTAGGTTTTAATCAAAACACCTTTTTTACTGATTTTTGTTGGTACTCCTGCCCTGAAACCTGATGAGTAATTGGCAAGATTTAAAAATACAAAAACAGCAATCGCCAACAGAATTATGATCACTGCTATTTTCTTGAGGATGTTCTTAAATTTTTCCATGTGTTTGGCAATTTGAGCGAATATACATTTACATTTCAATTTTTTCCCGGTATCCCTTTCAAATAAATGTGAAAAGGATCAGGAATTCCATTTTAATTAAAATCAGTAACAAAGTTGCGCATTCTGAATCGAATCATGCTCTCGCGTGGAGGATTTTGTAAAAAGCAATGCAAGACTTAAGTTCGCCCAGTTATATGGGATTTTGACAGGTTCAGATGCTACTTCACTTCTTAATAATATTTCTAATTATTTTTATCGCAGTCGCATCGGTGGCGATGAAAAAGCTGGACTTAATCGGCGCTTTGGCAGGCACTATCCTTTCAATCATTATCTGGATCGGCGCCGGCGAAATTGCTCTGCTGGCGTTATTTGTGTTTTTCATTTTGGGAATTATCGCCACTTCATGGAAAAAGGAATTAAAAAGTAAACTGAACCTGATCGGCGATATAAATGAAAAGAGAGGCATTTATAATGTATTGGCAAATGGTGGTGTCGCCGGCATATTCTCAATGCATTCGATATTTTTTCAAAGCAACCAAACATCTGTTACGCTGATTGTCTTGTCTGTTTTTGCTTGCGCCTGCTCCGATACCCTTTCATCAGAACTTGGCAGCATCTATGGCCGAAAATATTTCAATATCATCACTTTCAAACCGGATCATAGAGGTAAGGATGGTGTGATTAGCCCTGCCGGTCTTGTGTTTGGGCTGATTGGCAGTGCGACTATTGCAATCCTGACTACCCTTTTGAGCATGCCTGTGGTTTACTTCTTCATCGTAGCAATATCCGGAATTGCCGGCAACCTTATCGATTCTGTTTTAGGGGCAACTTTGCAACAGCGAAACATACTTTCAAATCACGGGGTCAACTTTTTTGCAACCTTGTTTGCAGCGATACTTTGCCTCCTTCTGCTGGAGTTAGTTAAAATCTCATGACCGGAATGAAGAATTCAAAGACATGGTTGAGTTCCGGCTGCGCAGGATCCTCATTGAGCAGGTAACTGTAGCGAAATCCAAATGTGAAATCATATAAATTCAGCAATCTCGTGTCAAGAATCAGCTCCGTGCCGATGGAATTGTATAGTTGTACAGTTTCCGCATCCGTGCCCGATGGTGTAAAATGTGATCGGGAGTAATCAAAAAAGAGGTTTGTTCTGACTCTGTACAAATAGGCAATGCCCCAAAATCCCCAATCAGGATAGAGCAATGGTAAATGATAGTTTGTCCCCACTTTATAAATCAGGTCATAAACAGGTCGGTTGTAGCCACGCGCATAGAAAAAATTATCTCCAAACCTTGGGAATTTTACAGGATCCTCCTGTTGTAGCGCTGCCTGGAAAACGATATTGTGATTGGGCATCAGGCCGGGAAATGTCCATTCGCTATCGGCAAAAATTTGCTCAACCCGCTCATTATCTATCAGCCGATCGTAACTAAATGCCATGTACTGGCTGTATTTGGCAAAAATATTCTGTCGGGCCTTTTTTCTCCTGTTAATCCAAGTGAAGCCTGTCGTGTAAGAGTCATATGAAAAGTCCTGAATATTCTGTACCTGTTCTCGTGTCTGATCTGTAAAACGTACATCCGTGTACGAATAAAAGCCGGAAAGATTGAGTTGCCGGTTGTATAAACCCGAGCTAAAATTAAAGGGCAGGCTGATACCCGGCCGAATGCTACTTTCCCACCAGGAGATATCGATCATGCCAACAGGGTTATTATTCTCGTCTACGAGCTGAGCGGGTACGTTTCGCTTTCCGATGCTGGCGGAAGCTGTTAGCAGCGGATAATACTGGCCGTAAGCTGCATTGAAGAAATAGGTGAACGCTTCATCATTTCGGTTGTAACGCACACCAAGATTCATGTTCAGGGTATTCAGAATATTATTTGACCGGATGGCCCATTCGTAATTCGGATCTTCAAAATAAAGGCTCCAACTATGAACATTGATTAGTTTTGAAGCTTTTGAATAAGGTTTAGTTTCATATTTTCCGGAAGGAATTTCACCGGTAATATCCGTGCCTTCAGCCTCCAAAGACAAAAAATTAAAGTCGGAAACGTCATTAGCCTGAGTCAAACTGTATTCTTCCCAGTCTTGCGGCGAAATGTTCATGAACCTGATATCATTGCCCATTGGAGAAAACCTGCTGAATACCAACTGACCCCCCCCGGAAAATGCCTGATATGAGCCAATTCTGCCATTGGTGACCCTGAATAACTCACCTGTTTGTTTATCGAAGGCAAAAATATTGTCAACCCCGGTGAAGGAAGCGGCTAGAAAAATATAATCCTTTGATTCTGATGGAATTCCAAGCTGATGGTTTGTAAATGGAATTATTGTCTCAAATCGTCCGGATTCCACTTCAATACGGATCAGGGCCGTTCTGCCTTGCGCATCGCGGGCCAGCGCTAAAATATGTTTTTCATCCAGGGACCATTTTGGGTAGGAAAAAAAGTAATTATCCGGGTTATCCACTTGTTTTAAAAGATCACCACTTTCCGCAGAAATGATGTTCAACCGGTATTTCAATTCGGGTGTCACTTCAAAAACCACAATCCTGCTACCGTCAGAAGTGATGTCCGGAGAAAAATATCTTTTCTGGTGGTTTAATCTTTTTCGCGTATTTGTCCGGATGTCAAATGTCACAATATTTGAGTATGATTTCCAGGCCCAGCGTTCATCCTGACCCAACTCGGCCCAGACAATTTTACCGGATTTAAAAGAAAAATAATTGTCCAGAACCCTCCCCTGGTTGCGTATCAATCTTTCTTTTCCGGCGGAATCAATGCTGTAAAAGCCGCCTATCCTGTCAAAACTTGCCCTATAAACCAGCAAATCTCCATTTTCTAATCTGTGAGGATATTCATAAGTGGTAAAAACCTTTTTATTGTCTGCCTCATTCAAGACTTCAGATTGATCTTCCGGTATGTAGTCCTCCATCCATTTTGACTGGTAAAAATCAATCGATTTATCATAAAATGCCCTGGTTCCCATTCCGGTATGGCGCTTTAGTGCGCCGGAAAAGGGATAAAAAATACTTTTATACCGCGCTGCATCCTCAATCACATTTTTCCACATGATGCCATCGTATGCTGCCCGGCCGTAGTTGCAGAGCAAAAAGCCCAATTCGTAGTGATTGGGCACATAATCTTTCAGGGAGTTGTTTCTGGCTTTTTGATAGTTATAAACACGATCGTTGAATACCAGGCCTTTATAGCCATTATAAAATGAAGGAATCCTTCCCCTACCCTGGGCGGTAAGTGCCGTTTCACTTACGATCGCGTCACCCTCCCAAAACCAGTTTGGTATGCTGAGTTGAGAGATATAGCCCCATCCCAGTTCGCCGGTGAGGAAATAAGCCGCTCTTGTCAGGCCGCGTTGTGTATTCATAAACTGCAAGGCGTGGCGGTATTCATGTATTGAGAGCAGGTCGAGCCAGTTGGAACCGAGATCAAAATTGTTTTGCGGGGCGTTTAAATATAATTCTGACCTAAACGGCGCCAGTCCCACATAGCCGTTTGAAATGACCGGCTGATTTTGCAAAACTATGTCAATCTTCATCTGTCTATCACCAATTGACTGCCGGTAATTTTTATTGAGATAATGAACAATGTTGGCGACCCGCTGAGCCTGCATGTCCATATTTTCCGGAAATATGACCCTGACTGTATCCGTGTCAATTTTTTTCCAGCGCATGGTTGGTGGGTTTCCGCCAAACTGCTGACCAAAGCAGTCCGGGATCGAAAACGATGCTATGAAGCATGCCATGACCAGAACCAGCCAAAAGTGAACACAAAAATGGCCTCCCGTGTTGCAAACTCCATTCCGGACAACTTTACCGGTTCGCATAAAACACTTCTTTAATGATGGGCAAATCATTTTCAATACTTCCGGTAGTGATGAAAGGTTTGAAAAATGTCACGGTTTTGTTCGGTATATCAATTTTCGACCTTACGATCGGTACTCCGGCGCCATGAGCTATATGATAAAAGCCCGTTTTCCATTCATTGACATTTTTTCTCGTTCCTTCCGGTGCAATAGCAACCACAAACTCCTCATTATCACGGAACAGCTTTACTACCTGGTCAACAAGGTTGCCTCTCTGGCTGCGATCGACAGGCACGCCTCCCAGCCATCTGAAAAGCCATCCAAACGGTTTTTTAAAAAGTGATTTCTTGCCCAGGAATTTAGAATTAAAACCCAAGATAGACCTGGCCATTACCCCAATGATAAAATCCCAGTTTGAAGTATGTGGCGCGGCAATGATAATATACTTTTTTTCCTTTTCAGGAACGTTACCAATGATTCTCCAACCTGAAATCCTGAAAAGGATCTTACATAAATACCTCAAAACCTATAATTTATTGTTGAATTATTCTCTTACGAATGTTAACTAATCTTTAATGCCAAACGCGAGATCTCCTGCATCTCCCAGCCCCGGGACGATATAGGATTTGGCATTCAACTCCGGATCGATGGCCGCACACCAGAGATGGACATCATCCAATTTCCGGTTGTTTTGGAGCTTTTTTATGCCATCATCACTGGCAATGGCACAAACCATGTACGTGGTTGCCGGTTTTCCTTTTGTAAGCAAGGCTTCATATGCCAGCTCAAACGATGCACCCGTGGCCAACATCGGATCGACCAGCATGAGTACTTTATTCTGAAGATTTGGAGAAGAAATATACTCGATATGGATATCAAAATGCTCCTTGTCGGTGTATTTTCTGTACGCTGATACAAAGGCATTTTCTGCGCGATCAAAATAATTCAGAAACCCTTGATGCATCGGCAACCCGGCCCTTAATATGGTAGCAATAACGATTTGATCACGAACAACCGATGCAGCAGATTGCCCCAAAGGCGTCCGGGTACTAACTGTATTGTACTGAAGGCCGGCAGAAATTTCGTAGGCCATCACTTCACCAATTCTCTCAAGATTGCGTCTGAAGCGCATTGGGTCTTTCTGGATTTCAATGCATCTCAACTCATTCACAAATGTATTGAGGATGGTATTTCTGTTTGACAAATTATGCAGTATCAATTTTCCTTTCTGTTTTAATTATTTTATCAAAATGAATAAAAACCTCCCGCACAGAGCAGGCCATCACCAACATCGAATATCCTAAATTCCCTCAAATATACAAGGTGCGTTTCAATGATCTTCCATTAAAAGTATTCTGCACTCTCGCGTATTGATTCCCGCGCACAGAAAGAACACGATTCACTTAAAATACTAACATTCAATCAATAGTGTTTGCCTGGAAAAAATTTTAATTTTATATATTGTGTATTTTTGCACATATTTATTTGTTATTTTTCATATTTATGATATATTAGTGTGTATTATTGCACAATATTTGTTTTTATGAATAATTAAATATTAAATTGTACTTTATGGAGAGCGGCGATTCTAAACATAAGGATATTGAAAAAAAGTTCCGGGAATTGATCAAGGATAAATTTGTAAGCCCTGAGCGCTGTACCGAACTGAATCAGACAAGGGCCTATTTATTTGAATTGGCCAGGATAATCCGGCACTTTGAAGCAAAATTCCACTATGTGCCCCCTTCAGCCCAGCTTTTGCTCAATGAGTACAATATGAAGCAGGAAAAAATGCTTTTTAGAGATTATCTTAAGGAGTATTCTGACGAAGATTAAATCATGTTGACTTTTATCCCCTCCCCTGTTGACTTCGAATATGAAGCCATTTTTCGTGCTGTTATTAACAGATCCGGCAGAATGCAGTATTACAAAATGAAAAAAGGCAAGAAGCAGCAGCGAATCAGCAAATCAGAATTTTCAGACATATACAATAAATCAAGAATCATTGCCATAAAGCCAATTCAAACCCCGGATATATCCTCAAACATCCAGATGGAGTTATATGTAAAATAAGTTCATCTTAACCTTACGGTGATAATGGATACCTTTAAAATTGGATAGTGTTGATTTCACCGGCATTAATTCTCAAAGGCCGCTTCAATCATGGTCTTGCAGCACTTCCCAGGTGTGATCAGCAAGGAGTTTCACTTTTGCAATAAAATCCAGATAAGGCATGCTTTTACCCCATTCTTCAGGGGCAATCAATGACAGCACATTTTCCGCCGGGTTTTTTTCGTATAAATAATACACCTGTCCGATCACCGGTTCAAAACTGATTACCGAATGATAAATGCTCTCCGAAACTTCAACCCTTTGTTTTATCTGGTTGGCCTGCTTTACAAGAACCTGCATTTGCTCGTAAAGCTTTTTTAACTGGCTGTCGGTTTGTTCCTTCATGGCCATCAATGCGCGACCTTTGATTTTGCCCTTGTCCTCAGGTTTTACCATCGCCGCGCCAACATGGTGTGGGAAAGAAACCAAGCCCGGGTTTTCCGTGGTTTTATCCTTCAATTCATCCAGATCAATCTGATCAACGTCGATCTTTTTACCGGTTTCCAATTTGACTTTTAGTTTTAGTTAATGCTTTAAAAAATGTCATGCAATTCAAGTTATAGAACTGTTTCAATGTAATAAGGTTCTGCCATTTTTTAATGATTCTGATTTTAAGATTTACGTGCTGATTTAGAAGAAAGAAGTCGCGGAACAAACCAGGGAATCGATCATCACTCGCGGGAAGCCTGCCTGACCGAAACCTTGGCACAGGCACGCGAGCGATTAATAAAGCGGTAGCAAACCAAACCAACAAAAGTCGTCATTGCGATGAACTGCCCTGAAAGGGCGGTGAGGAAGCCTGCCTGGCCGGTCAGGCAGGCAATCTGTCGGCTGTCTGCTACGATCTTATAAATAGCCGTCAAACCCACCACACCCGCCCGGCTCCGGACGGGTGGCAGCCATGAAAAGCCCTGACAAAGCTTTTTTTTTCGGGATGACCTCATATTGGTTCGTGCGGATACGAACCAAGGCAGTGGGACACGAACCATGGCAGCGAGGGGCTATTGCAACACCCTCAGGTAAATATTTCGAACTGCTCCGGTGGTTCTCCAGGTGGCAATGCCAAACGGACATGATAATGCTACCTCCGGACGAATACCGATTTTCCTTCCCGTATAAAGCAAGTCAACGATCTTTTCATCATTAATCCATGCTTCAATCTTTTCCGATGTTACCCGGACTTTTATTTTATACCACTCATCGTTATTAAGACGCATCAAGGTAGTGGTTTCGTTTTCGGACGCATCCAGGCCATCAATGGTACTGAGACCAACCACCGAACCTGCCC
>CAYZWN010000164.1:0-10318 GCA_964482185.1 uncultured Roseivirgaceae bacterium | reverse complement strand
CCGACCTTGGCAAGGTCGTGCTCTACCAGCTGAGCTACTTTCGCTTTTTCCTTCGATTCGCTAAAGGACTGCAAAGATAAATAACGGCTATAAATAGTCAACAAGTTTTTCGAAAATTGTTGAGTTAATTCTTTATTCGCATAGTTATTCAAAATCGTATTTAATAACTTAGCGAGCGGATAAGTAATACCTCATAATAAGTGTATTAAATTTTCTCGGTGATTTAATTTCAAATTTTTCATAATTTATAATCATGCAATATTCAGCTTTTAAAAATTATATTGATCAACATCAAGATCAATTCCTGAATGAATTATTCGAACTTTTAAGAATACCATCGATCAGCTCAGAAAGTGCGCAAAAACCCGGTATTGTCCGCGCTGCAGAATATCTGAAGGAGCGATTCGAAGAACTTAATGCAGATGTGGTTGAGATTTGCCCAACGGCAGGAAATCCGATTGTATATGCTGAAAAAATCATTGATCCGGGTCTTCCAACTATCCTGGTCTATGGACACTATGATGTGCAGCCTGTTGATCCCATCGAATTATGGAAATCGCCACCATTTGAACCCACGATCCGAAACGGGAAAATCTACGCCCGGGGTTCCGCCGATGACAAGGGGCAGGTTTATGCGCATGTAAAGGCTTTTGATACCATGGTCAAAACAAACAGCCTGTTTTGCAATGTGAAATTCATGATAGAAGGCGAAGAAGAGATAGGCTCCGAAAACCTTGGGATTTTTGTTGCTCAAAATAAGGAAAAACTTGCGGCGGATGTGATTCTTATTTCGGATACGAGCATGATATCTCTGGAGCATCCATCTATCACAACCGGGTTGAAAGGACTAAGTTATCTGGAAGTGGAGGTGACCGGCCCAAACAGGGATTTACATTCCGGCACTTTCGGCGGAGCGGTTGGCAATCCGGTAAATATCCTCTGCGAAATGATCGCGTCGCTCAAAGACGAAAATAGCCGGATCACCATCCCCGGTTTTTACGATAAGGTAGTTGAACTGTCAGAAAGTGATCGCGCTAAAATTGCCACAGCACCTTTTGATGAGGAGGAATACAAAAAGGAACTCAATGTTTCGGCTTTGGCCGGCGAAGCCGGGTACACAGCGCTTGAGCAGCTCGGGATCAGGCCGACATTGGATGTAAACGGAATCTGGGGAGGCTACACCGGGGAAGGCGCGAAAACCGTACTTCCTTCCAAGGCACACGCCAAAATCTCCATGCGGCTGGTGCCAAATCAAAATAGCAAGGAGATTACCAAACTGTTTATTGACCATTTTACATCTATCGCGCCTCCACAGGTAAAGGTAAAAGTGACGCCGCATCATGGGGGAGAGCCTGCGGTTACGTCCATCGATTCGGTGGCTTTTAAGGCAGTGGAAAATGCCTATCTGGAAGGTTGGGGCAAAAAGCCGATTCCAACCCGTGATGGAGGCAGCATTCCTATCGTAGCCTTATTTGAGCGGGAACTTGGATTGAATTCCATATTGATGGGCCTCGGACTTGATTCAGATGCCATTCATTCACCAAATGAGAGCTTCGGCGTACAAAATTTCTTAAAAGGCATAGAAACGATCATTTTGTTTCATAAGCATTTTGCCTTGCTTCATAAAGAGGACCACTAATTAAAAATGTAATGTCATGAAGGTTACACTGGCTGTAACCCAAAAGGTGGACATTTGCAGAAAATATTTTAGGTGTTGGTATTAGTTGTGTGAAATGAAAAAAGTATTAGTCTTAATTCTCTTATCCGGAGTTTTGTTTGAACTGCACGCTCAGTTGCTTCAACCGGCCAGTTGGACTCAGCGGGTATCTGAAAGTGCTCCAAAAATCGGGGAGGAGATCGAGTTGATTTTTTCTGCGGAGATCGATTCGAAATGGTATCTCTATTCATCAGATTTTGCTTTGGATCCCGGGCCGATTCCGACATCATTCTCGTTTGAGCCTCATCCTTCCTATGAATTAATTGGTGAAATCATTCCTGTAAATCCCAGCAGGAAGTATGATGAGATATGGGAAGGCGAAATCAGCTATTTTAAGGGTAATGGCGAATTCAGACAAAAGGTCAGAATCACAGGAGATAAGCCGGTAATAAGAGGTACTTACTCCTATCAGGTTTGTTCGGATATTGATGGCAAATGCATACCATTCGATGAGGATTTTGTGTTTGATGATATTAAAGTAGCATCAGCGGCTGCCCCGGGCATCACTACCCAGGCCTTGCAGCTCCCCGGTTCCGGGCAGTTATCCGGCGCCCCCGGAGGAATACTGACCCCTGCTTCATGGGAATTTTTCATTTCCTCTCCAACGCCAAAAGCAGGAGATGAGATCGACCTCGTGTTCGTTGCAACGATTGATAAAAATTGGTATTTGTATTCATCGGATGTTGATCTGGTGCCGGGGCCTATTCCCGCCTCATTTTCATTTGAAAACAACGAGACATTTGACTTGATTGGAGAGATTGTTCCGGTCGGAGCCGGAAAAAAGTATGACGAAATATTTGAAGGGGAGGTTACATACTTCAGTGGGACAGCGGAATTCAGGCAAACCGTCAGAATCCTTCGGGATGATTTTTCGGTATCGGGCGTGTTAGAATACCAGGTCTGCTCGGACCTTGATGGCAAGTGCATTCCATTTGAAGAAGATTTTAGATTTGGCAGTGCTACACAAGAATCAAAGTTGGCGGAGGTTGCGGCTCCAAAGGAATCACAACCCGGGCTTCTGAAATCCAGGGATTCTTACTCTCCCTATTCATTATTGAGCTTCATGATCATTGCATTCCTCGCCGGATTGGCAGCGCTTTTTACGCCGTGTGTCTTTCCGATGATTCCCATGACTGTGACCTTTTTTACCGGTAAGGCGAAAAACAGAAGGGCAGGGGTGAGAAATGCTATTTTGTATGGCTTCTCTATCATTTTGATTTATACTTTCATCGGGTCAGTCGTGGCGCCCTTTATGGGCCCGGAGATGGCCAATGAACTGGCGACCAACTGGGTGCCGAATTTGATTTTTTCAATTGTTTTTATCGTTTTTGCCCTGTCGTTTTTCGGGCTTTTCGAAATTACCCTCCCCAGTTCATGGGTAAATAAGGCCGACCGGCAGGCTGATAAGGGTGGTCTCGGTGGTATATTTTTTATGGCATTCACACTTGTACTGGTTTCTTTTTCATGCACCGGACCAATTGTTGGAAGTATCCTGGTTGAAGCTGCCGGCGGACAAATTCTCAAGCCAATTTTGGGTATGTTTGCCTTTTCTCTTGCTTTTGCCATTCCGTTTACACTTTTTGCCATATTCCCGGAGTGGTTAAATTCACTGCCCAAGTCAGGCGGGTGGTTAAATTCGGTTAAAGTCGTGCTTGGTTTTGTCGAACTGGCATTTGCACTAAAATTTATAAGCGTGGCAGACCAGGCCTATCACTGGGGCATTCTGGATCGTGAAGTTTATCTGGCGTTTTGGATTGTAATTTTCGCGATGCTGGGCTTTTATCTTCTTGGAAAAATCAGACTGCCGCACGACAGCCCGCTTGATGTAATCAGCGTTCCCAGGCTCATACTTGCAATCGTCGTATTCACATTTGTGGCTTATCTGGTGCCGGGAATGTTTGGTGCGCCTTTAAAAGCGCTTGCAGGTTACCTGCCTCCTTTGTCAACACACGATTTTAACCTTGCCGAACAAAATAAAACATATATTTCATCGCTTGACAATAATCAAGAAAAATTGTGTGATCGGCCAAAATATTCTGATTTCTTACATTTCCCGCACGGACTCACCGGTTATTTTGATTTTAACCAGGCAATTGCATGTGCGAAAGAGCAAAACAAACCTGTATTTATTGATTTCACTGGTCATGGTTGTGTGAATTGCCGCGAAATGGAGGCCAGGGTGTGGTCGGAACCGGAAGTGCTCAGGCTGTTTAGAGAGCATTTTATTATGCTGGCACTTTATGTTGACGATAAGACTGAACTGCCCGAATCAGAGTGGTACGTTTCTGATTACGATAAAAAAGTTAAAAAAACCATTGGGAGGCAGAACGCAGACCTGCAAATCAGAAAATACAACAACAACGCACAGCCTTTCTATCTGATTATCAATCCGGATGGGGTTTTACTCACTGAACCAATGTCGTATGATCTGAACGTCCGGAATTTTGTCGATTTTCTACAAAGAGGGATTGAATCATTTTCAGAGGAAAAATAAATTATAAGACATTTGCCACTAAAAATATTAGCAGGAAAGATTGTTAATTGATTTTTTTTCTTAAATTTTGGCCTTAAACATTACATTTCCTCTCAAAGGCTAAATATTAATATTTACACGCTAATACCTATAGAACAGCATGGCTAAACTTAAGAACATTATCAAGCAACTCTCTGAAGAAGACTTTCAGGCTATTTATGACTCCCTCCTGGAAAGCAGTGCGGACAAATCAGCATTTTTATTGAAGGCGATGCGCGAAAAGCAACAGTCTGATAATAAAATCATGGAGGAGTTAGATGTAAATACCAATGCATATTATACGCTTCGTTCCAGACTCAACCAGAAAATCGAAGAATATCTGCTCCAACAGATGGAAAATCCCCGGACGGATATTCTTAAAAAGGTTGCCAACATCAATGAAATCATATTTACAAAAAAGCGAGCCATTGCCATTGCAACCTTAAAGAAGCTCGAAAAGGAACTTCTTGACTACGACCTGTCAAATGAGTTGACCGTAGTATATAAATTTCTCAAGAAGCTACACATCAACTCAGCCGATTATTTTAACTATTCCCAGCTATACAACAAGCACGTCGCGTATATGCTGGCTGTTGATAAAGCAGAGGATGTACTTGCAGAGTACTTTAAGAAGTATGGCAATTACGCGCTTTCCGGAGCCGATAGAACCAAGCTTGAGCTGACGCTGATGAGTAGAGAGATGAATAACGTGTGCAGTCTTTATAAATCTCACCGGTTATATGTATATCAAAGTTGCATCAATATTTTTCACCGACTATATGTGGAAAAAGAGGAGACAATCGAGGATGACCTGGAGCCGATAGAGGATGTTTTAATGAATGTGCAAAAAATATTTGAAGACTATCACCTTGATTCTATTTATTATCATCTCAGGATAGTATTCGAATATTTGAAACTCGAATACTATGACCATTATAAAGTTTACCGTAAGGCTGAGAATTATTTTGAAGAAGTGAATGATTCCTGCGCTGATTTACTTTCAAACTATACGCTCTATACCTATCCGGCACAATTTCTTATGACCAAAATCAAACGACATATGCGCATGAATTCGGTTTCGGAGATGTATGATGAAAATGAGGGCTTGTTCCACGATTACGAAGCTGATAAAAATGACTTGCCCAATTACCTGACGTATGTGATTTACAGGGCTATGTCTTGTTACTATAAGAAAAAGTATGAAGAAGCCGCAAGATGGGTTAATAACCTGCTAAATGAAATAAGCCTTAAAAAATATCCGGCGGCTCAGCTTGAGATCAAGACAATCCTCGCGCTTCAATACTGCATGATCAGAGATTATGATTTATTCAACCAACTTATAAATAGTATTCAACGACAAATAAGACTTTTGGGAAAAGATGTTTGTGAGCACGTTGTGATTTTTACAAAAATGCTCAAGATATCGATTAGTGATTCTAAGAAAAACAAGAAATCAAAAATTGAAAGTTTATCTGATAAGATCCGGAATATAGAAATGGATCACTTCACACCGACTTTGCTCATTAAAATCGATGATGAATTTATAAATGAATTGAGTAAAGAATAAAAAAAGCTGCCAACTGACAGCTATGAATACTATAAAGGCTCCCCACGGGGAGCTTTTGTATTTTTAAAGAGAAAGCTTTTCGAGATTCTCCTGGCTCAGTGGTTTGTTGATGTACTTCTTCACGTATTTGTATTCCTTGGATTTATTTACATCCTGAGGATTGATTGATGAAGTAAGCATTACAATTTTACACTTATTTTTTGACCTATCCTGCAGACGTTCAAACTCATCTAAGAATTGAAAGCCATCCATCAGTGGCATATCAATATCAAGAAAGATAACGTCGGGCAAAATCTGCCCTGCTATATCTTCTAGTTTTTCAACATTCTTAAGGAATTCAATCGCGCTGCGCGCCCCGGTATGGGTATAAATATGCCGGGTAATGTTTGCAGCCTCTATCATTTTCTGATTGATCAAATTATCGATTTCATTATCATCGATAAGCATCACGGCGTAAAAATTGTTCTCACCTGGATTAGACATACTGAATTAAATTTGAAAATGCCACTTCGTTTGAAATATACACAACATTCATCTTAAAAAAAATATTGCGGTGCTTAATCTAAACTATAATATTATAATCTTCTGTAAAAGCATTCAAATCTATAAGAATATAATATTATTTCAAATCATTTGTTCCGGATGGCTGGTATTTTTACCATGGGTTACCGTCACATACTGCACTTAAAAGCTGATATTAAAATATTGATTAATGATATTGCTTTAAATATTTCTAAGTTGAATCAGTAAATGCCAAATATTTTATACTGACATTTAAATTCAATTTAATTTTATAAAATCGATGTTATGACTGACTTTGTAGCTCTAATTCCTGCCGGTGGCCAGGCAAACAGGTTGGGTCCATTGCCATGTAGTAAAGAAATTTTTCCAATACCAGGCCATTTTACAGGAGATAGAGTAAAGGTTACCTGTGATGACTTGATTGATTGCTTCAAATCATCAGGTATAGAAAACGTTCATATAATAATCAGGAAGGGGAAGTGGGATATTCCACAACTACTTGGTGATGGTTCAGATCAAGGTGTAAATGTCTGTTATCACATAATGAAGTTGCCTTTTGGCACACCTTTTTCACTTGACCAGGCCTACCCGTTTGTTAAGGAAAAAAATATTGCATTAGGATTCCCTGATATTATTCTTAAACCCAATAATTGCTTTCAGGAATTAATGAGCAATCTCAATAATTCTGGTAGCGATATTGTTTTAGGCTTATTTCCCATCCAAAATTATAATAAATGGGATATGATAGAATTTGAGAATGACAGCATTAAAGACATCATAATTAAGGGGAGTAGATCAGATTTGAAGTACGGCTGGTCAATAGCTGTCTGGAAACCTTCTTTCTCAGAATTTTTTCATCATTATTTGAAAAGATGGATTAAGGAAAATCCGGATGGATTGAAAATACTTTCAAATGGGCAGAAACGAGAGCTTTATGTTGGGGATACATTTCTTGAGGGCATTAAATCAGGATTGAAGATAGGCTATGTTATTTTTGAAACTGGGGTTTCTGAGGATTTAGGAACACATAAGGAAATGACAGATTATTTGAGAAACTCGCTAACGGAGGAGAGGTCGTCTTTTAGGAATTAAGTAAAAAATTAAAATGCATAGGTGATTCCTTAAATGTTTCACTTAGCTTTTTGTAACAATCGGTCTGACCTTAAAAAACACTATCCTGATGGCCTCGACCATCAGAATTACAGCCAGCACAAGTAATATGGCCGAGGTTATGCCGATCGAACTTAGTCCGCTTTGGTAAATGAGTTGCACGAGTGCCCACAGCGTCATCCCCAGCATAAATATCATGGGTATCAATATAAAGATGGCGCGTTTGCCTTTACGCCTTTGCCAGACAAAAACTACTAAAAGTGCCAGTCCGGCCAGTAGTTGGTTGGTTGAGCCAAATACAGGCCAGACAGCTTTCCACGCTGGAATCGGAGTGCCCTGGGAGTCGTAAAGTGTGATAAAGGTGAACAACAAAGGAAGTATCAATGTAGCGAACGTGGACAAATACCGACTCGTGCTTCCAGATACATTCAGCAATTCTTCAAGAATGTAGCGGGCAAGCCTGGTGGAAGTGTCGAGCGTGGTGAGTAAAAAAGTAGAAACAGCCAATATGCCAAATGACATGCCGACTTCAAAGGGTATGCCGATAATTGACAGGAAATTCCCCATACCACTTCCGAAAACAATTAATGGCGCCTGCTTCACAAGTTCATCATTCCGGACAAGCATGGCCACGGTAAACAGGGCAATTACCGCCACGATTCCTTCAATAAGCATAGCGCCATATCCGATCTTTCTGGCATCCGTTTCACAATTGAGTTGTTTCGATGTGGTTCCTGATGCAACAATGGAATGAAACCCTGAACAAGCGCCACATGCGATGGTGATAAACAGGATTGGGAACAGTGTGCCCCGGTCAATGTCGGACCAGGTGGTAAATGCCGGGTATTGAAAGTTAAATCCCCCGAACATGATGCCGATGAAAGCGCCGATCAAAGATGCATACAGCAAAAATGAGGACAGGTAATCGCGAGGTTGTAGCAGTACCCAAACAGGGGAAATAGCTGCGAAAAATGCATAAAGAATCAGTATTATATTCCATGACCTCCCTGGATTTTCACTGAAGAAGCCAGGTAAATGGTCTGTACTGAACGGGATGACATGGCCTAACCAAACTCCGACAAAAACCAATGGAACAAAGATGAGCGATGCCGGCAACAGGGGTATCTTCATTTTGTACAACGCGATGCCAAAGAGCATCGCCAGCATGATAAAAAAGATTGACGAAGTTGCTACCTCTCCGTTTGTCACAAAAGTGGATGAAGTAAGATCAACAAATACAATTAAAATATACACCATCGCCAGCCAGATGAACACGAGAAATAATTTATAGGACAATGGTGTCATGTATTCACGGGCAATTTCAGCTATGGATCTGGCTTTGTGCCTGACTGAGGCGATCAGGGAAGAAAAATCATGTACTCCGCCAATAAAAATGGAGCCAATGACTACCCAGAGAATTGCCGGCACCCAGCCAAATGCCGCAGCAGCAATGATGGGCCCCACCACCGGACCGGCACCTGCAATCGAAGAAAAGTGATGACCAAGTAATACTGCTGTTTTTGTCGGTACTTTATCCACCCCATCAAAGTCCGTATGACTGGGTGTAGGCCGGTTGTCATCTACCTCAAAGTGCCTGTTGAGAAATCGCCCGTAAAACCTGTAAGCTATTATAAAAAGAATTATAGCTGCGATGAATACAAACGTTAGCATAATCAATGGATATTTAATCCGCTAATTTGCGCAATATGTCGGGCAAATAAAAGGCATTCAAAACCCAATGCATTTTGCTTTTCCTAATTTGGGTTCTTGCTAAACTGTAAAAATCCCATATTAGAATAAGACCCACATAGGTATTTTGCAAGTGTCGCGTCAACGTTTATATGACGGGTAAGGCCTCACAGGCAATTTGTTTAAATACTACTTACCTCAGCTTCAGGATGAATTTTCTTTACCAGACCCTGCAACACTTTTCCTGGCCCTGATTCAATAAAATGTGTCGCCCCATCCTCAGCCATTTTCTGAACGCTTTGCGTCCATCTGACCGGGGCAGTGAGTTGTGCCACAACATTGGCTTTGATCAGATCTATATCTGTGGCGGGAAGCGCCGTGGCGTTTTGATATACCGGGCAAATCGGTTTTTCGAATTTTGTATGCAGGATGGCGTCTTCTAGTTCCTTTCTTGCCGGTTCCATCAATGGCGAATGAAATGCCCCGCCAACAGGTAGCGGTAATGCCCTTTTTGCTCCGGCTTCTTTCATTTTTTCACAGGCAATCTCAATGCCCTTGTTCGATCCGGAGATCACCAGCTGTCCCGGGCAATTATAGTTCGCCGCAACCACCACTTCATCAATGGATGCGCAAATGGCTTCAACTTTTGAATCTTCCAGCGCAAGAATTGCTGCCATGGTCGAAGGATTTGCTTCGCAGGCTTTTTGCATGGCATTGGCTCGTGCAGCCACCAGCCGCAGACCATCTTCAAAGGAGAGCGCCTTATTTGCCACCAAAGCGGAAAACTCCCCAAGAGAATGACCTGCCACCATGTCTGGTTTAAAGTCAGCAGTTGTTAGTGCAAGAATTACAGAATGCAAAAAAATAGCCGGTTGTGTCACCCTGGTTTGTTTTAGTTCATCGGCTGTGCCTTCGAACATGATGTCCGTAATCCGAAAACCAAGTATTTCGTTTGCAGATTCAAATAATGATTTGGCTTTTACATTATTTTGATAAAGATCTTTACCCATACCTGGGAATTGGGCACCCTGTCCGGGGAAAATGTATGCTTTCATAAGGTTAACTTTATAAAAAATAGTTTATGCTGATCGAGCAAATCACGACTTGATTTTGCAGATGCAAAGCTAATATATCTCTGAAAAAATACGGCAATAAAACTGAATGTGGCTTATAAATATTGGATTATTGGAAATGTAGGGAC
>CAYZWN010000163.1:0-10340 GCA_964482185.1 uncultured Roseivirgaceae bacterium | reverse complement strand
CGTATACCACCGGAGGAACATGCTCTAATTCTTCCAGTCAGCCGGTCACCATCAACGCCCTTGATGATGCTTCATTTAACTATTCCGCTGCTTCTTTTTGCGTCAGCGGAACTAACCCGACTCCGACCATCACAGGAACAACAGGTGGTTCTTTTTCCGCTTCCCCGGCCGGGTTGAGCATCAACAGTTCCACTGGAACCATTAACTTGTCTGCCAGTACTCCGGGGTCTTACACCGTTACGTATACCACCGGAGGAACATGCTCTAATTCTTCCAGTCAGCCGGTCACCATCAATCCATTACCCACCGCACCTACATCAGCCTCAGTCAATAGAAATAATTTTTGTACAGATGATCCGGGAAATATCAGCCTCTCTGTATCAGGTGGTTCTGGTACAATATTACGCTGGTTCACCGGAAGTTGTGGTGGTACTCAGGTTGGAACAGGTAATCCTTTATCAATACCTTCTCCCACAGCGTCAATCACTTATTACGCAAGATGGGAAACCTCTTGCGGCGTCTCTGCCTGCCAATCTGTATCAGTGAATGTTATTAATACTGCCCCCCCAACAGGCGCCTCATCCCAGCAATTTTGTTCTACAGATAGTCCAACAATTTCGGATCTTGAGGCAACAGGGAGTTCCATAAAATGGTACTCCACTCCAACCGGCGGCACGGCTCTGGCTGCTTCAACTTCTCTGGTCAACAACACAACTTACTATGCATCACAAACGCTGGACGGGTGTGAGTCAATTTTAAGACTGGAAGTGTCAGTAGTTATCACTACTACGCCTGCTACACCCAACCCATCCAGCAATAGCCCTGTCTGTGAAGGAGCAACTATCAATCTATCAGTTAATGATGTACCGGGAGCGAGTTACAGATGGACAGGGCCTTCCGGCTTTGATAAAAATGAACAAAACCCATCCATTCCAAATGCATCTACCTCAAATGCCGGCGCATATACTGTCACGGTTTCGATTGGAGCTTGTAGAAGTTCATCTTCAATTAATGTAACTGTAAATGAGCTTCCCCCTTCACCCACAACATCAAGCAACAGCCCGGTTTGTGAGGGTGAAACAATAAGTTTGACTGCTACCTTCATTTTTGGAGCAACATATAGCTGGAGTGGCCCTGACGGCTTTACATCAAATCAACGGAATCCAACGATTTCCGAGGCAACTGCATTAAATTCCGGAACTTATTCTGTAACCGCTACGCTTGCCGGATGTACCAGTGCGGCTTCTACAACTAATGTCACAGTTTCTCCGGCTCCAGCCACACCAACAGCATCAAGTAATAGCCCGGTTTGTGTGGATGAAACAATAAATTTGACTGCTTCTGGAAATTCTGATCCCGCTTACAGTTGGACAGGACCGAATGGATTTTTATCGACTTCACAAAACCCTTCCATTCCCGATGCAACCCTTGCAGGAAGTGGCACCTATACCGTCACAGCAACGATAGGAAATTGTACATCTTCTTCAGCAATAGCGGTAGTTGTAAATTCCAATCCATCCCTGCTAATTACTAATCCCGCAGGCGTAAATGAACCCAATACGGTTGATATAACTGTTCCGGCGGTAACTGCAGGGAGCAGCCCGGGATCACTTACATATTGGACAAACGCGTCTGCGACCACATCACTGCCCAATCCAGATGCCATCTCCATAACAGGAACCTATTATATTAAATTAACCAATTCTTCTGGTTGCTTCACAATTCAACCTGTTAACGTTTTTATTAACCGGAAACCGGTCAGCACCGGAATACCTACACTTGTTGTTGATGAGGATCAGATCGTTCCAAACATTGATTTATACGATTATTTTACTGATTCTGAAGATGGAAATAATCTGACTTTTAGCATAAGAAGTATTTCAGTATCAGGAATTCTCAATGCAACTATTAGTGGTAATATACTTTCGATTGTTTTAATTGAAAATCAATACGGAACAACTTCAATCACCATTCGTGCTTCCGATAGCGGCAATGCATTTATTGATGATGTCCTGGAAATTGTAGTAAATCCTGTCAATGACCTGCCCATATCGGAAGACAAGACTATTACCATTGATGAAAACACGACCTATACCTTTGATCAATCAGATTTTGCATATGAGGATGTTGAAACGCCGGAATTGGTAGCAATTAGGGTGGTTGCGCTCCCGGCGAAGGGGATACTGAGGTTATCGGGAACAGCGGTTGTCGCTATGCAGCAAATACCCGCTTCACAAATCCCGAACCTATCCTTTACTCCCGGAACTGATGAATTTGGAAACCCATACACCACATTCTTATTTACAGTAAATGATGGCACAGACGATAGTGACCCTCCAAATACTATTACTTTTATAATTAATCCCGTAAACAAGCCGCCTACTATAGATGGTATTGAAAATCCGGAAGCCATAGATGAGGACGCACCGCCACAAACTGTATTACTGACTGGTATTACAGCAGGCAGAGAATCAGAAGTTGGACAGGAAATTACAATAACAGCAGTCTCAGACAATCAGGAACTGATACCCAACTCCTCTATTCAAGTGTCATACGTGTCACCACAAACCACGGCTTCACTCACATATCTGGCTTTGCCAAATCAATTTGGTACTGCAATTATTACAGTCACCGTTATGGACGATGGGGAGGTTAATAATATTACCGAAAAGCAATTTACAGTCACTGTAAACCCGGTGGCAGATACACCGTCGGTTACCAATGCCGTTGCAAATGGAGATGAGCAGACAACATCCGGGCTTGTAATAACCAGAAATCCTGTAGATGGGGATGAGGTCAAATATTATAAAATAACTGAAATTACAAATGGAAAATTATATCTGAATGATGGCATAACTGAAATAATAAACGGAGAATTCATTACAATTGAGGAAGGTGAAAATGGTTTGAAATTCACACCTTCCTCGGGCAATTTAAATAATGGATTTTTTAATATTCAGGCAGCCACAGAGAACAATGACAATGCCCTGGGAGGTGCAGTGATTACTGCCTTTATTTTAAGAAACAGTTTCCCGTTTTCGCTTGGCTTTGAGCCTTTGATTGTTGATGAAGATGCTTCAATTGATCCAATTGATTTATATGACATATTCAGAGATCCGGATCATGCTGTGCAGGAATTGAAATTTGAAGTTGTTTCACTCGGTAACCCCGATCTTTTCTCAAATGTTGAGATTGAAGATCATATTCTATATATCACACTGAATCAGGACTCCTTTGGCATCGCACAAATTACCATTCGTGCCACAGATCCTTTTGGGGCATCAGTTAATGATGTTTTGGATATAACAGTAAACCCTGTAAATGATGCCCCAAGATTGATTACCCCACCAATAACCTTAGCGACTCAACATCTGCCTTATGAATATGATATCGAATTTGTTGATCCTGAGAACGATCCGATTACCATTGAAATTGTGGAATTGCCAGATTGGCTGACATTTACAAATTATGGGGATGGAGAAGCAAATATATCCGGAACACCACAACAGGAGCAGGTTGACATCAATCACACGGTTTCCTTCTATGCATTCGATAGTGAGCAGGACACCACTTTTGTATCATATCTTCTTTATGTGCAGAATGTAAATGATGCCCCAATTATCACAAGCATACCTGATACAATTGCTGAAATCGGAAGGTTTTATGAGTATACAGTGGTTGCATTTGACGATGACCCGGGAGATGTTTTAACATTTGAAGCTGAGTTTCTTGACGGTTCGAACGTGTTTTTAAATTTAATTGATCACAAAAACGGCTCCGCCACCATTTTTGGAACTCCACCCTCCGGAACCATTGGCACATACAGAATTAAAATTGTTGTGAAGGACCTGGCCCTTGATTCGGCAGTTCAGGTTTATACACTGAGGGTTCAGGAACCAAACGGGATACCACAAGTGTCCAATTTCTTTGTCACAACAGATGAAGATGTACCCTACAATTTCAGCCTGGATGAATTTAAAAATAGGTTTACTGATCCTGATGGAGATACCCTCGTAAGTATTTTAATAGTTGAAGCGCCGATATTCGGAAAGTTGGTTGTAAATGAAATTGAGCTTTCTAAAGGCGATACAGTCAAGTATGAGGATATCAATAAGTTGATTTATGTGCCGAAAGAGAATGACTTTAACAATGATTTCTTCAGATGGAATGGCTCAGATGGCAAAGACTTTTCACTGATTCCTTCAAATGTCAGCGTTATCATAAATTCCGTACCTGATCCCCCTGAGATTTTGGACTTTGAAACGGAGCCGATATTCTTTGAATTAGCCAATACCGTAGGTGTAAACATTACAGAAGGAACTGTATTTGATGGTGACGGTGATAATATAGCGAGTATCATAATAAGTATTTCTGATGGCTATATTCGGGGTGAAGATATTCTGACATATGATGAGATGATTGTTGCAGGCCTTACCTATATGTGGAACGACACAACAGGCGTGCTTACGATAAGCGGAATAAAAAATGTGAACGATTATACAATTGCCCTGCAGGCATTGAAATATGAGAACCTTAAAGCACTCTCGCCCACTATCGATCCCAGACAAATTGAGATTTTAATAACGGATGTCACAGACCTTGTCAGCATCCCTTATACCAGAGAAATTATTTTTGAAGATACCTACGTAGAACTGGATATTCCTGGTGGTTTCACACCAAATGGCGATGATGTTAATGACACCTGGAACATCGAAAATCTCACCAGATATGAGGATCATCAGGTGATAATTTATTCAAGGACAGGAATGGTGGTTTTTGAGTCGCGTGATTACACTGTAGAATGGGATGGAACTTACAAGGGCGAATTGGTACCGGGCGGAGTGTATTACTACACCATAAATGTTTTTCAATTTCAACGCAAATACTCTGGCACAGTTACCGTACTTCGTTAACTTTAAATTTGAATGATGATAAGAAAGTTCATATTGATATCTCTCCCTTTTTACCTGCTGGCAAATAAAATTATTGCTCAGGACAATTTTTATTATAGCCAGTACTTTCAGGTAAGCCAGGCCATAAATCCTGCTTTTGCAGGAATTGATAATTTTACTGATTTAAAGATCAATCATAGAAATCAATGGTCCGGATTTCAGGACTCACCAAACACAAATTATATCGGCATCAACGGTACCCTAAAAGGCGCTAAACAAACTTCTTTTAAAGAATATGCCCTTAGAATAAGTAACCCGGAATTATTGGACAGCATTGCCGGATTAAGCAATAAATTCAGCTCCAAAATCAAACATGGGATAGGAGGCTTTATTGTATATGATAACCAGGTTCCATTTGAACAGATCTCAGGATATGTAAACTATGCCATTCATCTGCCGGTAGGATACAGGACGAGACTTTCCCTCGGAGTATCAATGGGAATTCTGAATAATCGCATCAACTTTGAAAAGATTGCTCTGAGAGACCCCGACAATGATGATTTTTACCAGCAGCTTGTTGCTCAGGGTGGCAGAAATACATACTTTGATATTAATCCTGGATTTGCTTTGTACAACAATTCCTGGTTTTTAACATACTCCGCCCAGAATGCTTTCAGAAAACCTATGTCATCAGATGAGATTCTAACCTTTGATGAGGCAATAGATCATCATATTTTATTAGGTTTCAAAATCAATTTAAGCGAGAAAAATCGAATGACCCCGTCTTTTTACTATGTAAAGAATGATCAGATCAATGATTACTGGGAAACCAATGTCAGAATGATTTTTCAGGAAAAACCCTGGTTCGGAATTTCGTACAGAAGTACGAAAGCCCTGGTTTTCATGGCTGGGGTTTTTGCCAACAATCTGCTAAATATCAGCTACTCTTATGACTATTTATTGTCGAATTTGAATAGTTATACCAATGGCAGTCATGAACTTCACCTGGGATTCATGTTAAGTAAAAAGGATTTAAAAGCGCCATATTTATGGTAATCGATCGTAAAATTATGAATAAGCATATCAAAGCCGGCTTATCGTTTATTTTTTGCATAATGCTGATGGTGTCGCATAATAAGGCTGCCTTGTGCCAGAACTTTACTTTTTCTAAGGCTGAAAGGTTGATATCAGAGGTCAATAGCGATGCAGAAGAAAGTATGCCGATCATTACCCCTGATGGAAAAAAGATGTTTTTTGTCAGGACATTTCACGATCAAAATGTTGGCGGCAAGTACGCCGGTCAGGATATATGGATGGCAATATTAGATGTAAATGGAAATTGGGTTTCCCCAACAAATGATTTTCCTGAGCTAAACAATAAAAGAAATAATGCCGTAATCGGCATAAACCATGACGAAAGTGCCCTTATTTTAACCAATGCTTACAATCCGGTAAATACAACTGTTTTGGGAGTTTCAAGATCCATCAGAATTGGGAATTACTGGAGTAAACCCAACGACATCAATATAAAAGGCATCGACTCAAAAAATTCCTTTATCGGATTCCATATGAATAAGGATGAGAATGTACTGCTGATATCCATGGATTTTAGGAATACGCTTGGAAAAGAAGATATTTTTATATCGCTAAAATCTGAAGCAGGAGTTTGGTCAACACCGGAAAACCTGGGATCAGGTATAAATACTCCTGAAATTGAGATATCACCCTTTTTATCAGATGATGGCAAATTGCTTTTCTTTGCAAGCAACGGCCATTCCGGCTATGGTGGTTTGGACATTTACATGTCCAAGCGCCTGTATGATTCATGGGGCATATGGTCTGATCCAATCAATCTTGGAAGCAACATTAACTCCTCAGCATTCGATGCCTATTTTTTCCTCCATGAAGATAAAGTCTACTTTTCAAGTAATCGCCAGGGAGGCCTGACAGACATCTATACTTCAATAATTGTAGCCTCTGAGGATTTGTTGCAAGTTGCGCCTATCAATCAAAATAAATATCAACTAACTGAAACTGAAATCCAGGAATTAATGGGGATGCCCACTTCGAGAAATATTTTTTTCGAACTCGGCTCCTCTGAAATTCAGGATTCTTCTGAAGAGCTTATTCAGTTTCTGGCGAATCAATTAAAAAATAAAAGGCAGTACAATATAGAACTCATTGGACATACATCAGAGGAAGGAACAGAGGAGTACAATATGGAATTGTCAAAAGAGAGGGCAAAACAAACCGCGGATTACTTCATAAAATTTGGTATTGACCCGCTTAGAATTTCATCCGAAGGAAGAGGAAAATCTGAACCCTTGTTCAAAGAAGGAACCCCCGAAGAATTAGCCAAAAACAGGCGCGTGGAAATCTACTTTGTCAAATAACCTGTTTTCTTTTACAGAAATTCTTACTTTTTGAATCGTGCGCTTGATTTGTGATTAAATTAGCACAAAAAAATATCGATCGTGACCAGGTGCCTGATTTTTGTTGCGTTGCTGATGACCGGCAACTGCCTTATCGCTCAAAATAAAAAGAAATTCGCTGAGGTAGATTCATTAAGCATTTTCATATCTGAGCAAAATTATCTGAAAGCCAAAGAAATACTCGACGAAAAACTCACCGCCAAACCAGATGCAGAAGATTACCTGACAAGGGGCATTGTAAAAATTGAACTGGATGACCTCGAAGGCGCCCTTTCAGATTTCAGGCAAAGTCTGAATATTAAGCATCAAAATGATACCACACTCTACAACATAGGCTATGTATATTATTTGAAGAGTGAATATGCGGAATCAACAACCTACTATGACTCTGCCCTGATTCTGAATCCCGAAAATACCTACTACCTGATTGCCCGGGGCGATGCATTTCTGGAATTAGATAACTTCAATCTTGCGATAAAAGATTACAGGAATGCAATTAGCATAGACACAAATGCAGATCTCGGATACTACGGTATTGCAATGTGTCATTACTATTCTGACGAATTTGACAGTGCCCGGTATTACCTGAGTTTTGCCATCAACATCGATCCGTTCGATGCGGACTATTACTTTCAGCGTGCCATGTGCAAGTATATTATTGAAAATCAGCAGGGTGCCATCAACGACCTGAACCTGGCCATCAGTATAGATCCGGAATTCACTGAAGCAGTGGTACTCCGGGGACAAATATATTTCGAAAACAACCTGTTAAATGAAGCCCTTACAGATTTTAGCGCAGCCATCGAATTCGACTCTTTGAATGAGGAAGCGCTGGAAGGTCGGGGTCAAATATTTATGGAAAAAGGGCAATTAGAGCAGGCAGTCAGAGACTTTAGCATACTGACACAGCTAAACCCTGGGAATGACGCAGCCTACTTCAACCGTGCGCTTGCCTATCAAATGCTTGATATCCCCAAAAAAGCTATTGAGGATTTTGACAAAGCCATCTCCATCAATGGCAATGAAGAGATATATTTTGCCTCAAGAGCGCTCTCCAGACTTGCATTCGGAAATCGTGAGGGCGGGATGGATGATTTTGCCCGGGCTGAAAAAATTAACCCCGGAAATCCGGAAGTATATCTCAAAAAAGCCATTGCATTTTATGAAATGAGGCAATTCGATGATGCTATTGAAAATCTTCGTAAGGTCTTTTATGCCGAACCTGAGTATGATGGCCTGCATATCATCTTTGCTGATGTTTATGCCGCAATGGGTGATGATGATCAGGCAATGAAATATTATGATCTATCCATCATGTTTGAACCAGAGAATGCTGAATATTTTTTCAAAAGAGGCATCTACCTGTACGAAACAAACAATGTAAAAGGTGCCCTGGAAGATTTTGACTATTCCATCCTTCTTGATGGAACTGTTCCTGCCCCCTATGCAAACAGGGGATTGCTAAAATTCGAATTAAAGGACAAGGCCGGAGCATGTGCTGACTGGAAAAGAGCATTCCAACTGGGGTCGGAATACGCCCAGGAGTTACTAAAGAAACACTGCAAGTAATTTGCAGCCTTGATATTCTGGTTCATTTTCTTCCTGTTTGGGTCTATCTGTAATTTATAATTCCCAACAGGATGTGAAAAGTTTTAAAATATGAACAAAAACCAAATAAATCACATGTTTCGCAGCTTTCTCAGCGTGATAACAGGCATAAATATTTCCTTGTAGATTTAATTTTTTGTACTTTTTATTTTTAATCAGGCCATGTTGAAAAAAGCACAAATTCTGATTTTGATTTTTTTATTGCTACTGGATTTGACTCAGGTCAATAGTAATAGCCATAACCCGTACGCAACATATTCATTGCCTTTGATTGGTATAAGGATAAACGCCGGCGCCAGGTTTACAAACAACAGAAGCATTGAAGTTGAAATAAAGTCAATGAAAACCGAGGCCTCACTCTTAGAATCCATGAGAATCGGATTTGAAGCCGACCTGAGTGATGCAAACTGGCAACCCTACTCAGAAAATATCCAGAAAATCAACATCCCTGGCGGAGAAGGGGAAAAGAGATTATACGCTCAACTCAAAGACAAAGCAGGCAACAATTCTCCCATAGAAAGTACACAGATAATATTTGATACTACTCCACCATTTAATGCGCAAATTCAAATAAACGGCGGAGAAAAATATTTAAATGATAAACTGGGGCGCGTCCTCGTAAATGTCAAAGCAGAAGATGCATACGAATTAATGATTGCCAACAATCCACAATTTCAGAATGCAAAATGGGAAAGCTATAAGGAAACAGTCAGGTGGGTCATTGATGCTGGGTCCGGTGATGGGGAAAAGGCTGTTTTCGTTAAATTCAGGGATCAGGCCGGAAACGAAACACCAGCCATTTCAGCCTCTATCCTACTTGACACAACACCTCCTTCTGACGGCAAAATCATCATTAATGGAGGAGAAAAATACACCCGAACCAGAACGCTGCATATTGAAGCGCAGTCTTCCGATGCGACCAAAGTAAGAATTGTATCCCGGGGCATTGGCAAAAACTTTGACATACTACCGGAGAATCAGGGAAAAATCCAGATCAAATGGGAAACTGACTCGGTCGAAGGTGTGAAAAGTGTAACAGCCTACTTTATGGATGAAGCTAAAAATACCACAAAAGTGCCGGCCGAGGCTTCTATCATACTTAAAACCAAACCACCCGTCCCGCCGGTTATTAACATCGGTCAGGGTGCCAAATACACTAATCACAGAGAGGGAATTGTGAGTTTTTCAATATCCACAAAGGAAAATCCCCAGGGATTAAAAATGTTGATAAGCGACAAGCCAAATTTTGAAGGAGCAAGCCCCGGACCTTTTGCACCGAATATATCAAACTGGAAGATGAACAGCGATAGTGATGGTTTAAAAACCATTTATGTGAGGTTGATTGATGAAGCGGGGAATATCTCTGATGTGGCCAAAGCAGAAATTCTGCTTGACAGAACACCACCGA
>CAYZWN010000162.1:0-10459 GCA_964482185.1 uncultured Roseivirgaceae bacterium | reverse complement strand
GAATATTTATGTGTCATAAATTCAGGTAATAAGGCCTTAACATCCTGATATAGTCATTTGTAAAGTTGCCGGTTTCATCTTTTATGAACAAATGTCTTGAAGAACCTATTTTCCCTGCCTTGCTCATCAATGTCACTGTCGCCACAGTCCGGTTGCCAACCTGGTGCGCGATGTTCAATTGCTCTTGTGGCCACAGCGATTGCTTTGCCGCTATGCGGAGCATTTCGATGGATTCGCGGGTTGGTAACAACACTGAAAACAGGCCTCTGTCGCTTAGCATACCGGATACAAGCAGGATCAGCGTTTTGATGTCAAGTGTACTTTGATGCCGGGCCATGTTTATGCGTTTGTTTGGTGATTCGAGGTGCCTCCGGTAAAAAGGCGGATTGCATACGATCAGGTCGTATTTGATGCTACTTTCTTTAGCAAAATCACGAATGTCCATATTAAATGCCATGATGCGATCGGACCACGGACTTTGACGAAAATTTTCATTCATCTGAACATAAGCCAATGCATCAACTTCAACAGCATCGAAACCGGCATGGTATTTCTGTGCCGCCATCAATGTAAGGAGGCCTGTACCCGCACCAATATCCAGCACATGTTGAGGGTTGAGATTTTCCGGCAGCCAGGCGCCCTGAATGCACGCCAGAGAAGTCACCTTCATGGCACACCGATCCTGGTGAATTGTAAATTGTTTGAATCTGAAATAATCGTTAGGCAAGGCGAAGGGACTTTATTGATTTTCGAAGCCTTCATCAATCAGCAGGTTGCCGCTTTCTGCGCTAAAGACCGCCAATTGATCACACCGCTCGTTCTCGGCGATTCCGGCATGGCCTTTTACCCATTTAAATTTCACCTTCTGTCTTTCATACGCCGGAATAAACCTCCGCCACAAGTCCGGGTTCTTTTTGTTCTTAAATCCTTTTTTTCTCCACGCCCAGAGCCAACCCTTTTCCACCGCATCCACTACATATTTAGAGTCAGAATATACCGTTACATCCAGACCGTCTCGTGTCAGTGCTTCCAGACCTTTAATCACCGCGAGCAGTTCCATACGGTTGTTGGTCGTTCGTCGGAAACCTTCCGTGAGTTCTTTGCGGTGCTCGCCGTATTTCAAAACTACTCCGTATCCTCCCGGCCCCGGATTTCCTTTTGCTGCCCCATCCGTGTACATGATCACCATATTAAACAGCGTATAGATTGTCTTTTAATAATTTGATTGCAATGGAAAGGAGGATGATCCCGAAAACTTTTCGAATGATGTTAAACCCTCCCTGACCGATTTTCCTTTCAAGCCAAACAGAAGATTTCAAAACGATGTAAACGAAAATAAGATTTACGATAATTCCAATGAAAATATTGGTTTGACCGTAGGCAGCCTTGAGTGACAAAATTGTAGTGAGCGAGCCCGCTCCGGCAATCAATGGAAATGCCAGCGGTACGATGGATGCCGAACTGCCAATGCCCGGTTCATTTTTAAAAAAAGAACGGTCAAGGATCATCTCCATGCCAATGATCAGCACGATGATTGCACCGGCAATGGCAAAAGATGCGACATCGATGCCAAACAAATTCAGAATTGCCTCGCCGATGAAAAGGAAGGCCAGCATGATGACCCCGGCAACGATGGTGGCTTTCCCCGACTCAATGTGCCCGTTTTTTTTCCGCAGATCAATGATAATCGGGATCGAGCCCAGTATATCGATGATGGAGAATAGAATGAGGGTTACAGATGCGATTTCTTTAAAATTAACCATTTCCGGTTTCGGGCATTTTTAAAACTTCAATTATTTAAAATGTGCAAGTCAGGTCAGTGGATTCAATAAATGCTCAACTGCCAGGCGGTATCCATCCAAACCAAAACCAATTACTACCCCCTTACAAACCGCCGAGAGATAGCTTTTGTGCCGGAACTCCTCGCGCGCATGCACATTGGAAATATGTACTTCAACCACCGGGGCTTTTACACCTGCTATGGCATCCCGGATGGCGATGGAAGTATGCGTAAAAGCACCGGCATTGATGATGATACCGTCAATTTCGAAACCTGTCTGATGGATTTTATCGATAATCGATGCCTCCGAATTCGACTGGAAGTAAATTAATTCTGTCTGAGGATACAGTGCTTTGAGTTTTAAAAAATATGCGTCGAAACTTTGATCGCCATAGATGTTTTTCTCTCTTTTGCCAAGTAGATTCAAATTCGGGCCGTTGATGATCAGGATTTTCATAACCAGAGGTATTATATGAACTGGGAAAAATTATCTCGACAATTTGCCAGCTACCTCAAGCTGGAAAGATCGCTCTCTCCAAATTCAGTAGAAGGCTATGTCAGAGACGTGGCAAAACTAAGACAGTTTATCGATATCTCCAATTTGGAGATCAGTCCGACGAAGATAAGTGCAGAACACCTCCGGGATTTTCTGCACTATGTTGGAGATCTGGGGTTGTCAGCTTACAGCCAGTCCCGTATGCTGTCAGGAATCAAATCGTTTTTTGACTTTCTGGTTTATGAGGAAATCATTGCCGAGAATCCGGCAGCGCTCATCGATTCACCAAAAATCGGCCGGAAGCTACCCGAGGTATTAAGTGTACACGAGATCGATGGCATTTTGGAGGCCATCGACCATTCCACCCCTGAGGGGGGGCGTAATCGCGCCATGTTGGAGGTGCTGTACAGCTCCGGACTCAGGGTTTCGGAACTCATCAATCTGAGAGTTAGCCAGGTTTACTTTGATATTGGGTTTCTGCGCATACTTGGCAAAGGCAATAAGGAGCGGCTCGTGCCGATCGGACGTACGGCAATTAAGTATTTGCAAATGTATTTAAACGAAATCCGGGTGCATGTTAAAATCAAACCCGGGTTCAATAATTATGTGTTCCTCAACCGGCGCGGCGCACCGCTTTCCAGGAATATGGTCTTTATGATCATCAAAGACCTGGCCCTGAAAGCAGGCATCCGCAAAAAAGTAAGCCCGCATACTTTCCGGCATTCATTTGCAACGCACCTTGTGGAGGGCGGCGCTGATTTGCGTGCAGTACAGGAGATGCTCGGCCACGAATCCATCACGACAACTGAAATATACACACATCTTGATCGGGAATATCTGAAGCAAGTGATCCGCGAGTTTCATCCCAGAAGCTGATTTGTACTTTCCGGAAACCTTTTTGTAGTATAAAAATTCACCATTTTTCCCTTCTTGAATTTTTTAATTGTGAATCGATAAAACCAGTGCCAAAAACCATAATCTGCATTAAAAGTCTTGTTACAGGGCCAACTGATATATTCCTTATCTCCCATGCTGAGCAATTTCTAATCTTTGGTATTCAATGCCCTGAGTAAAAAAAAAGTTTCATCGAAGAAAATGTGCCATTGGTCTATTCATTCAGGAGAGTTACAGAATACTTTAATATGCTAAATAAATATTTCTATACTTTGTACTTGATTTGCCTGATCACAGACAGGCAAAGCAGTTGACAACAGACTTTATAACAGTCAAAACCACAGCTAACATTTTTTGAAGGATATGAGAATCGGGTTAGCCACATTTTGACATCCGGGCTTTTACAGTTAGAACAGTACAACCGTCATGAAAGCAGCGAGGGCTGTGTATTAATTTCTATAACGGTTAAAAACAAATTGTAAATTATGGATGAAATCAAGGATCTTATTAAGATCGTAACAGGCAACACCAAGAAGAGCATTCCTCTGCTCGATCTGAAAAACCAGCACCAAAACGGCAATAAGGAAATGAACCTTTTCCTTGGAATCAAAAATGGAAAGTTCAATAACGACGAAGAAGCTTCATCGGGTATTTACGGCAGTGAAGAGGTCGATTTTAAGTTTCGAATGTTGAAATCGAGACTCAGCAGGAAGCTGCTTAATCACCTCTTTTTTGTCGATTTCTCAACCAACAAATATTCAAAATCAACCAGCTTTTACCAGGAAGTGCTTGACTATTTTCATTTTTCCAGGATGTTGCTAAACATCGGTGAAATGAAACTGGGCACAAAACTGCTTCAAAAAACCATGGATTTGGCTGAAGAAGGTGAGTTTACCGCACTATTCACTGACTGTTTGCGCGAGTTGAGAGAGATATACGCCAAAACTTACAGACCCAAACTTTTTGAGAATATCAAAGCCAGGATACTTCGCTCCGAGGATCTGGAAAGAAAAGAAGAAAAGGCCGACCTGATTTATCAGGAAAGTATGCTGAATATCAATAGCTCAGTCACCAACAGAAAAAAGAGCTTTGAGCCGTATGAGCAGGCAGTCGGTGAATTGCACAAACTTTACAAGCAAACAAACTCATACAACATCTTTGAAAGATATTTTAAGCTAAAAATCAGGTATCACGAACTTGCCGGTGACTTTGAAGAAGTTTTGAACTTTACCGCACAAATTGAGGATGCATTCAAACAAGGCAAAATCAATCAAAGGCGTTTTGATCATCTATTTGTTCTGAGTGCAAGGGGAAATGCCTTTATAAAACTCAGGAATTTTGAGGAGGGAAGTATATTTCTTGAGCAAATGCTCACCGAGCTTGACAGCTCTTCCAACGAATGGTACCAGTTTGCTGAAAAGTACGTAATGCTGAATATTTATAATGAACAATATGACAGCGCTTCAGAAATTTTTTTCAGGGTTGCTGCAAACAAGACCTTCGGGGAACTCGAACCAAAGGAGCAACTAAAATGGAACACGATCAGAGCATATTTGTACTACCTGAGCAATCAGAAGAAACTGATCAGAAAGTTTGATTTTGACACATTTATCACCAAAACCCCGGCTTTTGAAAAAGAGGTTGCCGGTTACAATGTAAGCATCCTGATCCTTCAGATGCTCTACAGGCTCGATGGTGATTTGTCGATACTTCACGCAAAACTTGATGCCATTGATGACTATGTGGTCAGGTTTCTGAACAACAGCTTCAGCAGGCGGACAAAGACTTTTTGTAAGTTGCTCCACAAAATTGCCGTGCACAATAAGAACCGTAACACCATTGTTCTGAAAAGTAAATACCTTCAGGATAAGCTCCAGGAAGCCGAAGTGGCCGGAGAATTGTTTGTGGATTTTGAAACTGTTCCTTATGAAGTGCTTTGGAACAATGTACTTGAAAAGCTGGGAAGCATTGAGAAAAAGTAATTAACAAGTCAGGAAATATCCGGAGTATTTTGCTGATGTATCCGGCCTGGTCTATAACAAAATAATTCGTAAAAAAGCATGCTCAACCATTGGGTATGCTTTTTTACCTTATCCTGTCAAATGAAGAACGAACAAGTTTTTCATCCTTTTTAATAAATCTGTTCGCCAATGAATTCAGGAGCAAGGCCGCAAGAGGAAGGAAATAACCAGGCTTGAAAATGCCCCTCGATTCCATGCCTATGGAATTTTCTGCCTGGTAAATATAATAAGTTGCCAGGGCAACAAACGCCATGATTACGAAGGCATTCAAGGCACCCAATTTCATTTGTCTGAGCCTGTCTTTGTACTGAAATATCGAATAGAGGGCAATAAGACACGATAAAGCGGCAAGGCCCGCGAGATAAAACGTATGTTTCGAATTGACCAAAGTCCAGGATACGGGATCAGATGCTTCCAGCCGAAACTCATAAAGCTGCAAGGCATCCAGGGTAAATTTTATATCTCCGGCGCTATTTGATTTCTCCCAGATCGGAAATAAATACACAAGTGCCATGACAATGATGAGTCCCAATAAAAACAATGTTTGAAGCCGCTGGATCATAATGGTTTTTTTTATGGCAAAGAAATGATAATTAGAAATACAATAAAAATCCGGCCGACAAAATTAACGCCCGATCGACAAAATACGAAATCGTCATTCCGCAATGACGCGCTTATGTTATTGATATTTAATTATCAAACCCCGAACTTACCCGGGTTAACATTTTTTAACAAGAATTTTTTCAGTAGTTGCAACTTTATCCGGTATGTCATCATCTATATGGTAAAACTGCTAATTAGCCATGAAAAAGGAATTACTTTACTACCTCATCCTGATTGTTATCATTGCCGGAATGATGCTGGTAGAAGCAAATATTATTTCTGGTAAAAGCCTGCAAAATTCCAGGGTTATTGACGAGGCATATTTCGAAAAGCTCGATATCGATCTCAACTGCAATATTTATGTTTCGATTGGCGACGAACAAAAAGTGGTGCTCGGAGGTACAGAGCAAAGCCTGAAACACATTGAGGCGAGACTGGAAAGAGGCACCCTCACATTGCGTTCAAAAGGCCATAGCATACTTGGGAGTCTTCTGGAAAAAAACGCGACTGGCGGTGAAATAAATATCTATCTGCAACTAACCGCATCAAATCAACTGATATCCCCCAAAAGGGGAAGAATCATCACCAATGAAACATTGATCTTTGGAGATTTGGACTGTGCAAGTCAATACTCATTCAATCAGAGATTATTAGGAATATTAGGGTTATTGAGCGGGCAACAGGTCTGTTTTATTCCTTCAAATCTGCTGTAGCATTTTCGTGCGCCAACAACCCCTTCACAATCAATAACTGGGCGGCAATATAGGTTGCCATGATCATAAGACTCGCCTGTACCAGCGGATCCATGAATTTGTTGATGGCAAGCATCGAATCGGACATAATGAAAAGTAATGCACCACTGTAAACCATGATGAAACTCTTATTGCTTGTACGCCCTTTGCGCAGCACACCTGCGATGGCCATGGAAATGATTACCACTGTGTAAAATATTACTGGAATCAATAATTCACCAAGATTCGGGTAAAGCAGATAAATTAATGCCGCGCCGACTACAATCAGAAAAACGATTCGCGTTCGGATGAAATTTCCCTGGTTTCCTTCGGTGTGACTTTCGACAGCTTTTCTGTATGCAGCAATATAAAACAGATGGGCGATCAGAAATGCCGCCAAACCAAAAATAAAAAGTCCTTCTAACATACCTTGCAGCATCAAAAGCACATCCCCAAACCACGAAAAAACCAATGCGCCAAGCACCAGATAGGCAAGCATTCCAGGTTTCTGATTTCTCGCACTGAAGTAATGCAAGCCAAGTGTTACCATCAGCAGCGGCTTGGTGATATAGTCAAGGATCTGAATATGCATTACCTGAACATACAAATTGATAATGCTTACCGTATAGAATGCGTACAATGCGGCAATAGAAATCTTTTGTTTCGTCATGGGGTGTTCGATTTTAATAACTTCCGTGATATTTTCTGAGAAACCACTCTGCACTCACAAACAATATAAGAATAAAAAATCCCCACTTCATATTGATGATCGCCAGATAGCTTTCGGAAGAATAGATTTTATACAATCGCTCTTCGCCGAGGATATCGGTTTTCAGCTTTTCTATTTCCTCTTTTGAATAGAAACTCCCGGCGTTTCGCTCTGCAATACTTTTGAGCAGATCGTGATCGGCCGTCAGATTTGTGGTCTCAATTTGCAAATCCCGAACGGTGAATTCTCCATAAACAGTTTCTCTTTTGCCTTCAAGCATCGCGCTTGCGGAATATTTGTAGATGCCATCATCAAGCCCGTTGATGCGATAGGCGCTATTTTGGGTGCTGGTGATGTAGGTATAGGCTCCTGACCTGTTTTGGTCGTCAGTTAACACAAGATCGATCTTATGGCCGTAAGTGGGCTCATAGATTTCATTGTAAACTTCTGTTTCGAAAACAACCGTCTCTGAATTAAGAAATTCATTTTTCACCGGATACACCTTAAACCTTCTTTTGTCTTCCTTTGCAGAAAGAAACTGTATAATCTTCGTCATCATTTCGTCAAAAACGCGGTACTGCCGGGTTTTGGCGTATTCCTGCACCCGCCAGTTCCAGAAACCTTCGCCGAGCAAAACCGCACTGTTCCACCCGTTGGATTTTTGCATAAGAAGCAAAGGCTTTTCGGTGTTTACCCGGCCAACCTTCTGATAGAGCAACACTTCTGATTGAGTAAGTACCGCATAATTCGCAAACGGAACCGTTACCGGAGTATAGTCATTTAATGTTGCGGCATTTTCCTGACTGAATAGAAATCTGCTGAAATTGTTGTTGAATACCGGAAATACCTGGTCTTTCTGGAAACTGATCGGCAGGATGCGCACGGCGCCATTGATATCGTTAAACGCATTGATATCACTTTGATTGCCGAAAATAAAAAAAGCAGGAGTCAGCTCACGCTGGATTTTTTGCAATATTTCCTGATACCTTCTTCTGCGGTCGGGTACCTGATGGAGGATGATGGCATCGTACTTGTCTTCGATATAAGGTTGTATCCCGTCAATATGAATGACAACTTCATAATTTTGATTGGATTCCAATGCATTTTTTATGGCCTTGATGTCAGGGTGCGGGGCGGCGGCAACGATAAGAATTTTTTGTCTTCCTTCTACGATATCCACAAATGCTTCCTTGGAATTATTGGATGTAATGAATTCATTTTCAACCGGCAAAGCGGTGATTTTATAACGATGCATACCGCTTTCATTCGCCTCTATCAGGAATTTTATCTGATCGAACTGGTTCTGCCCAGTCACCTTGAGTTTTGTTCGATCCAGCTCGACACCATTTTCCTGCAATGTGATGGTTACTTCCTGGCCGGCCAGATTATAGCTGAACAATTCGGCAATAATCGGGAATTGGTTGCCCTGGTATGCGATCTTGTTGTAAAGGAGTGCATTCAGGTTCAGATCGGGCCGGTGCGTTGTGTCGCCCAGGCCAATAGTATGGATTCGAAAATTGTAAGGGTAAAAGGAAGGATTACTCCCCAGATTGTACAATCCGTCAGAAAAAAGCAGCACATGTGCCAGGTTTCTGGATTCGAAGTCATTTTGAACGCCGCGGAGCATCTGGTTCAGGTCGCTGGAATTTGCATTGAAAACAAGCTCTTCTCCATCCATCGCGCCATTCAAAGTCCTTATTTCAACCAGATATCCTGCGTCATCAAGGGCAGTTTTCAATTCTGTAATGCCGGAAGTTAACGCGCGGAGACTAAGACTATCCTCAATTTCTGAAATGGACTTCGAGTTGTCCACGGCAAGCACGATGGCCGGCCGCTCACGGGAGTTTTTGATCTGCCTGATCAGCGGGCCGAACAGCAGCAAAATCAGCTGAGTCACGAGCAAAAATCTAAGCGCCGCCAGCAGATAATTTGTGTTCCTGCTCCAGGGCGATTTGATGCGATAATATAAGCCTGCCGCGTAAGCAACGCCCAGTATTATTCCCACACCTATCAGCCATGGCGGACTCTCAAACAGTAAACTCAGTTTGTTCATGAATATAGCCTTTAGCTTTCAGCTGTTGGCTTTTGGCTGTCAGAAAAAATCTACTTCTCGCCAAAAGCAAGTTATGTAAGCATGCCACCATCCACCTGCAACACCTGTCCGGTGATGTACGTGGACAAATCAGAAGCGAGGAATACAGTACAATCGGCCACATCTTCCGGGGTGCCGCCTCGCTTTAGTGGTATGGCATCACGCCAGGTTTGTACCATTTTCTCATCAAGCACACCTGTCATCTCCGTTTCAATAAACCCCGGCGCAATGGCATTGCAGCGAATGCCACGGCTGCCAAGCTCAAGCGCTACTGATTTGGTGAAACCGATAATCCCGGCTTTGGAAGCGGCGTAATTGGCCTGACCGGCGTTGCCTTTGAGACCCACCACCGATGTCATATTGATGATTGAGCCGCTTTTTTGCTTCATAAATGTGCGTGTGGCAGCTTTCACCGTGTTGAAGCACGATTTCAGATTCACATTGATTACAGCGTCCCACATTTCCTCCGTCATGCGCATCAGCAGATTGTCTTTGGTGATGCCGGCATTATTCACCAGTACATCCAGCTTACCGAAGTCTTCAACCACGGAATTGATCAATTGTTCGGCAGCCGTGTAGTCAGAAGCATCCGATCGGTATCCTTTTGCCTTAATGCCCATGGCCGCGAGTTCCTTTTCGAGCGCCTCCCCTTTTTCTACGCTCGATAAATATGTGAAAGCGACATCTGCGCCCTGTTCAGCAAATTTTTTGGCCACGGCATTGCCAATGCCCTTCGATGCGCCGGTTACCAGCGCGACTTTTCCCTGGAGTAGTTTCATATTATTATAATTCAGGTTAAAACCATATTAAAAATACGTTGTATCGGGCTAAAATTATGTTTTCATTTCGGAATAATGAAATTAGTTGCAATCTATTCGTAAGAAATTGAAATAATCCGGCAAGGCACTTTCTCCCGCAAGTTTAGCGAAGCGTAACTTGTGGTAAAAATAGCGCATGTTTTTAACTTGCAATCCGGCAAACGTGAATGGTTTGCCGAACCCTTTCTCCCGCAAGTTTAGCGAAGCGCAACTTGTGGTAAAAATAGCCCATGTTTTTAACTTGCATTCGGCAAACGTTAATGGTTTGCCGAACCCTTTCTCCCGCAAGTTTAGCGAAGCGTAACTTGTGGTAAA